>NZ_JBEYEI010000013.1:32302-243668 GCF_040633895.1 Streptomyces sp. NPDC007863 | reverse complement strand
CGGATGTGGAAGCCCAGTAATGGGTGGAGCTGACCGGTACTAATAGGCCGAGGGCTTGTCCTCAGTTGCTCGCGTCCACTGTGTTAGTTCTGAAGTAACGAACTCCCAATCCGGTTGGTTGAGTTCAACTTCATAGTGTTTCGGTGGTCATAGCGTTAGGGAAACGCCCGGTTACATTCCGAACCCGGAAGCTAAGCCTTTCAGCGCCGATGGTACTGCAGGGGGGACCCTGTGGGAGAGTAGGACGCCGCCGAACAATCATTGTGGGAAAGCCCCGCACCTTATGGTGCGGGGCTTTTCTGCGTTTCCGGCAGACCCGGTGGGCGGAGCCGGTCGTGGCGGGAGGTAAGGTCAGGGGTCAACGTCGGTACGGTTCCGAGCAGGAGGCCCTCGGGTGGAGGTCCAGGAGACCGAGGTCCAGACGGACCGGGTCCTCACCATCCCCAACATTCTCAGCATGGCGAGACTTCTCGGCGTGCCGCTGTTCCTGTGGCTCATCCTCCGGCCGGAGTTCGGCGGGCCGAACAGTGATGTCTGGGCGCTGGTCGTGCTGATGCTCAGCGGTGTCAGCGACTACCTCGACGGGAAGCTCGCCCGGAAGTGGAACCAGATCAGCAGCCTCGGCCGGCTGCTGGATCCGGCCGCCGACCGGCTGTACATCCTGTCCACGCTGGTGGGTCTCACCTGGCGCGAGATCCTGCCACTGTGGCTGACCGCCGTGCTTTTGGCACGTGAAGTCATGCTGCTCGTCATGGTGGGAATCCTGCGCCGGCACGGTTACCCGCCGCCGCAGGTGAACTTCCTCGGGAAAGCTGCGACTTTCAACCTCATGTACGCCTTCCCGTTGCTGCTCCTCAGTGACGGAACCGGCTGGCTGGCGTCACTCGCTGAAGTTTTCGGATGGGCTTTCGCTGTTTGGGGTACAACTCTGTATTGGTGGGCAGGGATCCTCTACGTGGTCCAGGTCCGTCGACTCGTGAAGGCGGATACCGCGGCCGATTGAGCCCGTCCGTCCCGTGCCGTGCAGCGTCGCCGGCAGGAACGAGGGCGTCCGAGGGCCAGTGACCGGACTGGGTCGGTCGGCAGGACCGTCGTCTCTTCAAGGAGGACGCTTCCGACATGAAGGCCGTCGTGATGGCCGGTGGCGAAGGAACCCGCCTTCGCCCCATGACCTCGAGCATGCCCAAGCCTCTGCTGCCGGTGGTGAACCGGCCGATCATGGAGCACGTCCTGCGACTGCTCAAGAGGCACGGTCTCAACGAGACCGTCGTGACCGTGCAGTTTCTCGCGTCGCTCGTCAGGAACTACTTCGGGGACGGCGAGGAGCTCGGGATGGAGCTCACGTACGCCAACGAGGAGAAGCCTCTTGGTACAGCGGGCAGTGTGAAGAACGCCGAGGAGGCGTTGAAGGACGACGCCTTCCTCGTGATCTCGGGGGATGCCCTCACCGATTTCGACCTCAGCGACCTGATCCGTTTCCACAAGGAGAAGGGCGCCCTCGTCACGGTCTGTCTGACGCGCGTGCCGAATCCGCTGGAATTTGGCATCACGATCGTCGACGAGGAAGGCAAGGTCGAACGCTTTCTGGAGAAGCCGACCTGGGGACAGGTCTTCTCCGACACCGTGAACACGGGCATCTACGTGATGGAGCCCGAAGTCTTCGACTACGTCGAAGCCGATGTTCCGGTCGACTGGTCCGGAGACGTCTTCCCGCGGCTGATGAAGGAAGGCAAGCCGATCTACGGCTATGTCGCCGAGGGTTACTGGGAGGACGTCGGCACCCACGAGAGCTACGTCAAGGCTCAGGCCGACGTGCTCGAGGGCAAGGTGCAGGTCGACATCGACGGCTTCGAGATCTCGCCCGGCGTATGGGTCGCCGAGGGAGCGGAGGTGCACCCCGACGCGGTGCTGCGCGGGCCGCTGTACATCGGGGACTACGCCAAGGTCGAGGCCGGGGCCGAGATCCGCGAGCACACGGTCATCGGCTCCAACGTGGTGGTGAAGACCGGGGCCTTCCTGCACAAGGCGGTCGTCCACGACAACGTCTACATCGGGCAGCAGAGCAACCTCCGCGGCTGTGTCATCGGCAAGAACACCGACGTCATGCGGGCGGCCCGGATCGAGGACGGGGCCGTCATCGGCGACGAGTGCATGATCGGTGAGGAATCGATCGTGCAGGGCAACGTCCGGGTCTACCCCTTCAAGACCATCGAGGCCGGCGCGTTCGTCAACACCTCGGTGATCTGGGAGTCCCGCGGGCAGGCCCACCTCTTCGGGGCGCGCGGGGTGACCGGGATCATCAACGTCGAGATCACCCCCGAGCTGGCCGTGCGGCTGGCGGGCGCGTACGCGACGACGCTGAAGAAGGGCTCCACCGTCACCACCGCGCGCGACCACTCGCGGGGCGCGCGTGCCCTCAAGCGGGCCGTCATCTCCGCGCTCCAGGCCAGCGCCATCGACGTCCGCGACCTGGAGAACGTGCCGCTGCCGGTGGCCCGGCAGCAGACCGCGCGGGGAAGCGCCGGAGGGATCATGGTGCGTACCTCTCCGGGGGTGCCGGACTCCGTCGACATCATGTTCTTCGACGAGCGGGGCGCGGACCTGTCGCAGGCCGGGCAGCGGAAGCTGGACCGGGTGTACGCGCGGCAGGAGTACCGGCGGGCCTTCCCCGGGGAGATCGGCGACCTGTCCTTCCCGGCGAGCGTCTTCGACTCGTACACCGGCTCGCTGCTGCGGAACGTCGACACGACCGGCATCGCGGAGGCCGGGCTCAAGGTCGTCGTGGACGCCTCCAACGGGAGCGCGGGGCTCGTCCTGCCCAGCCTGCTCGGACGGCTCCAGGTGGATTCGCTGACCATCAACCCCGGGCTCGACGAGTCGCGGCCCACCGAGTCCGTGGAGCGGCGGCGGGCCGGGCTCGTGCGGCTCGGGGAGATCGTGGCGTCGGCGCGGGCGGCGTTCGGGGTGCGGTTCGACCCGGTGGGCGAGCGGCTGTCGCTCGTCGACGAGCGGGGGCGGATCATCGAGGACGACCGGGCGCTGCTGGTGATGCTGGACCTGGTGGCGGCCGAGCGGCGGTCGGGGCGGGTGGCGCTGCCGGTGACCACGACCCGTATCGCCGAGCAGGTGGCGGCGTACCACGGCACCCAGGTGGAGTGGACGACCACCTCGCCCGACGACCTGACGCGGGTCGGCCGGCAGGAGTCGACGATCTTCGGCGGTGACGGGCGCGGCGGGTTCATCGTGCCCGAGTTCAGCAGTGTCTTCGACGGGGCCGCGGCGTTCGTGCGGCTCATCGGGCTCGTGGCGCGGACGCAGCTCACGCTGAGCCAGATCGACGCCCGGATCCCGCGGGCGCACGTGATCAAGCGGGACCTCGCGACGCCGTGGGCGGTGAAGGGGCTGGTGATGCGCCGGGTGGTCGAGGCGGCCGGCAGCAGGTCGGTGGACACCACCGACGGCGTGCGGGTCGTGGAGGCCGACGGGCGCTGGGTGATGGTGCTGCCGGACCCGGCCGAGGCCGTCACCCACCTGTGGGCGGAGGGGCCCGACGACACCTCCGCGCAGGCGCTGCTCGACGAGTGGGCGCGGGTGGTCGAGAGCGCGGGCCGCTGACCGGGAGGCGGAGCGCGGCCGGGCGGCGCCGTCTCGGTGCCGTCCGGCCCTTCCCGGGGGCCATTCGGCGGTAGGGCGTACGACGTGCGACGATGTGCGGCATGTCGCAGCAGCCCCCCGTTCGGAGCACCGGTTCTCCGCCCCCGCGCCCGGACGCGTCGATGTCGCTGCTGAACAACGTCATCGACCACGCGCTGGACGACGGGTACGCGGAGGCGACCGCGCGGCGCCGGGCCGAGGGCGGGGAGCTGCCCAAGCCGCTGCGGGCCAAGCTGGGTCTCGCGGCCGGTCTGGTGCTGGCCGCCGCCGTCGTGACGGTGGGCGCGGCCGAGGCTCGGGTCTCGGCGCCCGTCGTCGCCAAGGAGCGGCAGGAGCTCATCGACCGGATCGAGGACGAGAACGCGACGGCCGACGGCCTGGAGCAGGACGTCGAGCGGATCCGCGTGGAGGTCGGCGAGCGGCAGCGCGCGGCGCTCGAACAGCACGGCGGCGACCAGGCGGAACTGGTCGCCCTGCTCTCCGGTGCCACCGCCGTGCACGGTCCCGGTGTGAAGCTCGTGGTCGACGACGCCAAGGGCTCCGACAGCGGGGGCGGCGGGCCGCGCGAGAGCGCCGGCTTCTCCGACACCGGGCGGGTGCGCGACCGTGACATGCAGCGGGTGGTCAACGGGCTGTGGGAGTCCGGCGCGGAGGCCGTGTCGATCAACGGCCAGCGGCTGACCTCGCTCTCGGCGATCCGGGCCGCCGGTGACGCCGTACTCGTCGACAACCGGCCGCTCGTGCCGCCGTACACCGTCCTCGCGATCGGGGACGGGCAGCGGCTGAGCACGGCTTTCCAGGACAGCGCCGACGGGCAGTACCTGCACGCGCTGGTGGAGAACTTCGGGATCCGCAGCAGCATCTCGGTCGAGGGCGAGCTGAGCCTGCCGGCCGCGCCGAGCCTGAACGTACGTACAGCTGAGCCGAGGGGGGCCGGGGCGGCGACGCCGACCGGTCGTGCCACGGCCGACAAGGGGAAGGCAACATCGTGATCGCCGTACTGGGCCTGATCGTCGGAGTCGTGGCGGGACTGCTGGTCCGGCCCGAGATCCCGGCGGTCGTCGAGCCCTATCTCCCGATCGCCGTGGTCGCCGCCCTCGACGCGGTCTTCGGCGGTCTGCGGGCCATGCTCGACGGGATCTTCGTCGACAAGGTCTTCGTGGTGTCCTTCCTGTCGAACGTGGTCGTGGCCGCGCTGATCGTCTTCCTCGGCGACAAGCTCGGCGTCGGCGCGCAGCTCTCCACGGGTGTCGTCGTCGTGCTCGGCATCCGGATCTTCTCCAACGCGGCCGCGATCCGCCGCCATGTCTTCCGGGCGTGAGGCCGATGAGTGTGAATCCGAACGAGAAGCCGGAAGAGGGCGGCGAGCGGCCGGAGGCCGCGGAGACGCCGGTCGAGCCCGGGACGTCCGACCAGCCGGGTACGGCGGGGAAGCCCGAGCGGTCCGAGACGCCTCCGGCGCCGGCCGCGGAGGCCGGTGAGAGCGCTCCCGAGGCGGCTGTGGCCGCCCCCGGAGCGGGTGCCGGTGCAGGGGCGCCGAGCGGCCGCCGGCGGCTCGCGGACGCCCTGTGGCCGCCGCGGGTGACGCGGGCCCAGCTCGTCGTGGCGCTGCTCCTGGCCTGTCTGGGCTTCGGCCTCGCCATCCAGGTCTCCTCGACCAGCGAGGGCAGTGCCCTGCGCGGGGCGCGGCAGGAGGACCTCGTACGGATCCTCGACGAGCTCGACGACCGCACGCAGCGCCTGGAGGACGAGAAGGCGCGGCTTGAGAAGCAGCGGTCGGAGCTGGAGTCCAGCTCCGACCAGGCCGAGGAGGCGCGCCGGCAGACGCAGGAGAAGGAGCGGCAGCTCGGGATCCTGGCCGGCACGGTGGCGGCCGAGGGGCCCGGCATCACGCTGACGGTGACCGACCCGGTCGGCGCGGTCGAGTCCGACATGCTGCTCGACGCCATCCAGGAGCTGCGGGCGGCCGGCGCGGAGGCGATCCAGGTCGACGGCGTGCGTGTGGTCGCCAACAGTTATTTCACCGGTGGCGGTGAAGACATGCGGATCGATGGAACGCCGGTGACCGCTCCGTACGTCTTCAAGGTCATCGGCAAGCCCGAGGATCTCGAGCCCGCGCTCAACATCCCCGGTGGAGTCGTCCAGACCCTCGAGAAGGAGCAGGCCACGGCCACGGTGGAGCGTTCGGCGAAGATCGTCGTCGACGCCTTGCGACCCGTGAAGCGGCCTGACTACGCTCGGTCGTCCTCCCAGTGAGAGAGGGGGCGAGGGGTCCCGCGACATGGGCTGGAGCGTTGCGGGGGGTCGGCGCACCACAACGGTGGTGCGTGGTGGAAACTGTCCGGAGGATACGGACGTTGTGAAGGTGTCCGGGTCGGCAGGTGTGATGGATCTCGGTTCGTCCTGCCCCACGGGCGGGTCTGTTTCGGTCAAGGGGAATCGCCCGTGAAGTTGTTTGCGAAGTTGTTCGGCAAGAGCGCACGCGAGGACGGCGGCAACGCCAGGCACCGTGCGCCGCGCCACGCCCAGAGCGAGGAGCAGGGCGGCGAGCGTCCGCTCTTCCGTGACGAGGTCGGTGGTCAGGGCGCGTCGTCTGTTGACCCCGCCGGTGCCGCGCGCATAGGTTTCGGTGAACCATCAACCTCAAGTACGGGTGGAGGGTTTACCCCCGATCCGTACGCGACCCAGACCTCCGCGGGGCAGCCGCGGCAGGAGGACGCGTCCATGCCGGTGTGTACGAGGTGCGGTCACCGCAATACGGCGGACAGCCGGTTCTGCTCCCACTGCGGCACGCCGCTGCGGGGCGGGATCGCCGCCGAGCGTCCCTCCGAGACGACGTCGACGATCTCGATCTCGGGTCTGGAGGCGTACGACGCGGAGACCACCGGCCAGATCGCGATGCCCGCGCTGTCCCCCGAGGCCCTCGCGGCCGTCGAGGCGCTGCCGCCGGGCTCCGCGCTCCTGGTGGTGCGCCGCGGTCCCAACTCGGGCAGCCGCTTCCTCCTGGACGGCGAGCTGACGACGGCCGGCCGGCACCCGCAGAGCGACATCTTCCTGGACGACTTCACGGTCTCCCGGAGGCACGTGGAGTTCCGCCGGCGCCAGGACGGCAGCTTCACCGTCGCCGACGTGGGCAGCCTCAACGGCACCTACCTCAACCGCGAGCCGATCGACACCGACGTGGTGCTCAACAACGGCGACGAGGTCCAGATCGGCAAGTACCGGCTGGTCTTCTACGCCGGCCAGCGAGGCGTCTGACACGCCTGGCGGAGATCCTTCAGGAAAGGTCCATGGTGCGAACACCGACGGGCGGTGCCGGATCCGGCACCGCCACCGCGGGCGACCGGCTGGTGAGTATCGGCACCGTGCTGAACCAGCTCCGGGACGAGTTTCCCGAGGTGACGATCTCCAAGATCCGCTTCCTGGAGGCCGAGGGGCTCGTCGAGCCGCGCCGTACGGCCTCCGGGTACCGGAAGTTCAGCCCGGAGGACGTGGAGCGGCTCGCCGCCGTCCTGCGGATGCAGCGGGACCACTACCTTCCGCTGAAAGTCATCCGGGAGCATCTCGACGCCCTCGCCCGGGGCGAGCAGGTGAAGCTGCCGGCTCCCGGCCGGCGCCGTGACCTCCTGGACGGGCTGCTCGACGGTCCGGTGGACGAGGAGGACGGCGAGCGGCCGACCGCGGCGCGCCTCGGCCGGGCCGAGCTGGCCGCCGCGGCCGGGGTCACCGACGCCGACTTGACGGAGTGGGAGTCGTACGGCCTGCTCGTCGAGGGCGAGGGCGGCGGCTACGACGCGGAGAGCGTCACCGTCGCCAGGATCGTCGCCGATCTCGGCCGGTTCGGGCTCGAACCCCGGCACCTGCGGGCCGTGAAGGCCTCGGCGGACCGGGAGGCCGGACTGATCGAGCAGGTCGTGGCGCCGCTGCGCCGCCACCGCAACCCGCAGACCCGGGCGCACGCCGAGGAGACGGCCGCCGATCTGGCGCAGCTCTCGGTGCGGCTGCACGCCGCGCTGGTGCAGACGGCGCTCGGGATCCGCCTCCAGTGACGGTCCCGGAGCGCTTCGCGGCGGGGCGCGGAGGGCGCTGAGCGGGGGCCCGACTATCCAAACCGGTCGGCCACGTCCTAGGGTTGCTGTGTGAACGAGCTCGACGTTGTGGGTGTCCGGGTGGAAATGCCCTCCAACCAGCCGATCGTGCTCCTGCGCGAGGTGGGGGGCGATCGGTACCTGCCCATCTGGATCGGACCCGGCGAGGCGACCGCGATCGCCTTCGCCCAGCAGGGCATGGCGCCCCCGAGGCCGCTGACGCACGACCTGTTCAAGGACGTGCTGGAGGCGGTGGGGCAGGAGCTGACCCAGGTCCGCATCACCGATCTGCGGGACGGGGTCTTCTACGCCGAGCTGGTCTTCGCCAGCGGGGTGGAGGTCAGCGCGCGGCCGTCCGACGCGATAGCCCTGGCCCTGCGGACCGGTTCGCCGATCTTCGGCAGCGACGGCGTCCTCGACGACGCCGGGATCGCGATCCCCGACGAGCAGGAGGACGAGGTGGAGAAGTTCCGCGAGTTCCTCGACCAGATCTCGCCGGAGGACTTCGGGAGCCAGTGAGGCGCCGTTCCCGGGCCCGGTGAGGCGGTGTTCCGGGCGCGCGCGTGCGGCGGGCCGAGGCGGGGCGGAACCAGGGCTGAATCGGGTCGGACGGAAGGCGCCGTCGGCGCATTCGAGTAGCCTTTCCCCGGAGTGGGACACGTGAAACCACTCTCTGGGTGATTATCACTCGGCGTGCCGAGTGTGGCGATCGTTGACGCACCCCTAGCGACTGCCTACCTTCGAGTGGGCAGGTCAAGGACGGAGGGTCGGCGTGATGAGCAGCGCGGACGGTACGGCAGGGAGCTCGCTCGGACGCGCGTCCGGGGAGAGCGCCGCGTATCCGCTTCACGGCAGTGTGGGCGACTTCGGTGGCTTCGGTACGGAGACGGGCGCCGGGGTGGCGGACGAGGCGATCGGATACCGCGGTCCCACGGCCTGCGCGGCCGCCGGCATCACCTACCGCCAGCTGGACTACTGGGCGCGCACCGGGCTCGTGGAGCCGAGCGTGCGGCCCGCGTACGGCTCCGGCACGCAGCGGCTCTACAGCTTCCGGGACGTCGTCGTCCTGAAGATCGTCAAGCGCTTCCTCGACACGGGCGTCGCGCTCCAGAACATCCGGGCCGCCGTGCAGCACCTGCGCGCCCGCGGCTTCCGCGATCTGGAGCGGATGACGCTGATGAGCGACGGGGCGACCGTCTACGAGTGCTCCTCGCCCGACGAGGTCGTCTCGCTGCTCCAGGGCGGGCAGGGCGTCTTCGGCATCGCGGTGGGCGTCGTGTGGCGGGACGTCGAGGCGGCGCTCTCGCAGCTGCACGGGGAGCGGGTCGACACCGGGGAGACGCTGGTGGGGCACAACCCGCAGGACGAACTGGCCCGGCGCCGGCGCGACCGGGCGGTCTGAGGCCTCGGGCGGGTAGGCCCGGGGGCTCGGGAGCGGTGTGCCGGGGCCCCGGGCGCTGGTGTGCGGGAGGCGGCCGAGGCGGGTTTGTCGGAGGCTCCGAGGCGGGTCCACGGGTGCGCCGGACACGGGTTTCCGGAAGGGGCCGGTGCGGTTTCCCGGAGACCCGGACCCGGCTTTCCGGGGCGGCCTGACGCGGGTTTCGGGGAGGTCCGGACACGGGTTTCCGGGACTGCCTGACGCGGGTTTCAGGCTCGGCCTGACGCGGGTTTCCGGAAGGGGCCCGGATACGGGGTGCCGGCCGGCTGGGCGCGGGGTCGCTTCGTAGCGGCCGGTTGTCAGTGGTGTGAGGCAGGATCGGACGTGTGAGAGCCGCCCCCACGATCCTTCACCTCGACATGGACGCCTTCTTCGCCGCCGCCGAGCAGGCGTCGAAGCCGAGCCTGCGCGGGAAGCCCGTGGTCGTGGGCGGTCTGGGGCCGCGCGGAGTGGTCGCCACCGCCTCGTACGAGGCGCGGCGCTTCGGCGTGCACTCGGCCATGCCGATGGGGCAGGCCCGGCGGCTCGCGCCCAACGCGGCGTACCTGGTGCCGCGCTTCGCCTTCTACCGGGCGATCAGCGGGCAGGTGATGGAGCTGCTCGGGCGGTTGTCGCCGCTGGTGGAGCCGCTCAGCCTCGACGAGGCCTTCGTGGACCTGGAGGCCGGCGGACTCGCCGACGACAGCGCGAGCGCGCGGGCCGTGGGGGAGCGGCTGCGGGCCGAGATCCTGGTGACGACGGGGCTGACGGGGTCGGTGGGGCTCGCGGGGTCCAAGATGCTCGCGAAGATCGCCTCCGAGGAGGCCAAACCGGACGGCCTGGTGCTGTTCGAGCCGGGGACCGAGCGGGCGCTGCTCGCGCCGCGGTCCGTGCGCATCATCCCCGGAGTGGGGCCGGCCACCGGTGACCATCTGCGGCGGGCCGGGATCACCACGGTCGCCGACGTCGTGGAGGCGGGCGAGGACGAGCTCGTACGGATCCTGGGGCGGTCGCACGGCGCCTCGCTGTACCGGATGGCGCTGGGGCACGACGACCGGCCGGTGGTGGCCGAGCGGGACGCGAAGTCGGTCTCGGTGGAGGACACCTTCGACATCGACCTGCACGACCGGCTGCGGATCCGGCTGGAGGTGGAGCGGCTCGCGGAGCGGTGTGTGGAGCGGCTGCGGCGCTCGGGGCACTCGGGGCGGACGATCGTGCTGAAGGTGCGGCGGTACGACTTCTCGACGCTGACCCGGTCCGAGACGCTGCGGGGGCCCACGGACGATCCCCTGGTGGTGCGGGAGGCGGCGGAGCGGCTCCTGGAGCTCGTGGACACGACGGGTGGGGTGCGGCTGCTCGGCGTCGGGGTGAGCGGGCTCGCCGACTACACGCAGGAGGATCTGTTCGCCCAGGCGGAAGCCGACGCGGGGGCGGGGGCGGAAGCGGAGGCGGAGCCCCGGGACGACGGGGGGCGGGGGGAGGCCGGGGTCGGCGGGGGCTCGGTGCCGTCCGGGGCGCCGGTGGCGCTGGCGGTGCCCACCGCGACCGAGACCGCGATGCGGCGGTGGGCGCCGGGGAACGACGTACGGCACGCGGCTCTCGGGGCGGGCTGGGTGCAGGGCAGCGGGCTCGGGCGGGTCACCGTCCGCTTCGAGGAGCCCGGGAGTACGGCTCCGGGGCGGGTGCGCACCTTCTCGGTGGACGATCCCGACCTGGAACCGGCCGATCCGCTGCCCTTGGTCCCGGGAGGGGTGACGGGGGCGGAGCCTGCCGCTCCGGTCGTCCGCACGGGTGAGTGACGCCGCCAGGGGGCGCCGGGGGTGATCCCGTCGTTCCGCCGGGGCCGCCCGCCCGCCAGGCGTGCGCGTGCACCCGGCGGCGCGAGGGTTTCGGGGCGTGCCCGTGCGGGCCGCCCCCGGGGACGCGCGCGCGTGCAGCCGGCGTGGCGGGCTGCGGGTGTAGGGGCGGGCGGGGCGTAGGAGGGCTCGGGGAGTGCCCGTGACGGCTGTTCCCTTCCGGACGCGCGCGCGGCGCGGGGTGCCGTCGGGGGGCGGATGCCGGGGCCGTCGGGTCCGGGCGTGCTCGGGGCGGCCGGTTTACGTCGTGTCGTCCTGGCCCGCGATGTGGCCGAAGTCCGGGATCTTCTCTGGTGGGGGCGGGAGGGTCAGTTCGTAGTGGCGGTAGAGCTGGAGCTCCTGTTCGGGGGAGAGGTGGCGGCCGACGCCGAAGTCCGGGGCGTCCTTGATCAGGGCGCGCTCGAAGGGGATGTGGAGGCCGTCGTCGGTCAGCTCGCTCGGCTCCAAGGGGACGAACGCGTCCCTGCTGAACAGGCCGGTGCGGACGGCGGCCCACTCGGGGATGCCGGTCGCGTCGTCCAGGTACACCTCGTCCACGGTTCCGATCTTGTGTCCGTTCCGGTCGAACGCCTTGCGGCCGATCAGGCTGCGCGGATCGATGTCGGTCTGCACGGTCCCTCCAACTGGTCGCAACTGCTCTACACCCCTACGAAAGTGCACATCTGGGATGTCGGCCACTTGAGCGAAGGGAGCGACAACCGCGCTGGTAGGCTGGCTGTGGCTGTCGACACCGTGCGGGAGAGTCCATCGGAGAGGTTTCCGTTGGCGCCGAAGGAGCAAATCCTCCCCGGAATCTCTCAGGCACCCGGTACCGCGCGGGCGAGGTCACTCTGGAAAGCAGGGCGGGAGTCCGACGGCATCCGCTCTCACCGACGGTGAAAGCCGGCGTGCCCCCGGGCGTGCCGGTGAAGCTCTCAGGTTGAGATGACAGAGGGGGAGGCCGTCCGGGCACCCGCGCCGTGGTGCCCCTCGCAGGTCGTGACGACCAGGAGGCCCCCGCATCATGACCGCCAACCGCACCCCGCTCTCCGAGCTCGAGCAGGGCATCCCCTTCGAGCAGCGGCACATCGGACCCGACGCCGAGGCGCGGGCCAAGATGCTCGCCCAGGTCGGCTTCGGCTCGCTCGACGAGCTGACGGCCGCCGCGGTGCCGGACGTCATCAAGAACGCCGAGGCGCTCGCCCTGCCCGGCGCCCGCACCGAGGCGGAGGTCCTCGCCGAGCTGCGTGCCCTCGCCGGCCGCAACGAGGTCCTGGCCCCGATGATCGGCCTCGGCTACTACGGCACCTTCACCCCGCCGGTGATCCTCCGCAACGTCATGGAGAACCCGGCCTGGTACACGGCGTACACGCCCTACCAGCCGGAGATCTCGCAGGGCCGCCTGGAGGCGCTGCTCAACTTCCAGACGATGGTCGCCGACCTCACCGGTCTGCCGACCTCCGGCGCCTCCCTCCTCGACGAGGGCACCGCCGCCGCCGAGGCCATGGCGCTCGCGCGCCGCGTCGGCAAGGTCAAGAACGGCGTCTTCCTGATCGACGCCGACGCCCTGCCGCAGACCATCGCCGTGATCGAGACCCGCGCCGAGCCGACCGGCGTCGAGGTCGTCGTCGCCGACCTGAGCGAGGGCATCCCGGCCGAGGTCGCCGAGCGCGGTGTCTTCGGCGTGCTCCTCCAGTACCCGGGTGCCTCCGGCGCGGTCCGCGACATCAAGCCGCTGATCGACGCCGCCCACGAGCTCGGCGCGATCGTCACCGTCGCCGCCGACCTGCTCGCGCTCACCCTGCTCGACTCGCCCGGCTCGCTCGGCGCGGACATCGCCGTCGGCACCACCCAGCGCTTCGGCGTCCCCATGGGCTTCGGCGGCCCGCACGCCGGCTACATGGCCGTCCAGGACAAGCACGCCCGCTCGCTGCCCGGCCGCCTCGTCGGCGTCTCCGTCGACGCCGACGGCAACAAGGCGTACCGCCTCGCCCTGCAGACCCGCGAGCAGCACATCCGCCGCGAGAAGGCCACCAGCAACATCTGCACCGCGCAGGTGCTCCTCGCCGTCATGGCCGGCATGTACGCCGTCTACCACGGCCCGGACGGCCTGAAGCAGATCGCGCAGCGCACCCACCGGTACGCGGCGATCCTCGCGGCCGGCCTGACCGCCGGGGGCGTCGAGCTCACCAGCGGCGCCTTCTTCGACACCGTCACCGCCCGCGTGCCGGGCCGCGCCGACGCCGTCGTCGCCGCCGCCCGCGAGGCCGGCGTCAACCTGTACCGCGTCGACGCCGACCGCGTCTCCGTCTCCTGCGACGAGACCACCGGCCGCGAGCAGCTCGCCGCCGTCTGGGCCGCCTTCGGCGTCACCGCCGACGTCGAGGCGCTGGACGCCACCACCGAGGACGCCCTCCCGGCCGCGCAGCTGCGCTCCGACGCGTACCTCACCCACCCGGTCTTCCACGCGCACCGCTCCGAGACCTCGATGCTGCGCTACCTGCGCCGCCTCTCCGACCGCGACTACGCGCTCGACCGCGGCATGATCCCGCTCGGCTCCTGCACCATGAAGCTGAACGCGACCACCGAGATGGAGCCGGTGACCTGGCCCGAGTTCGGCCAGATCCACCCCTTCGCGCCGATCGACCAGGCCCAGGGCTACGTCACGCTCATCACCGAGCTGGAGGAGCGCCTGGCCGAGGTCACCGGCTACGACAAGGTCTCCATCCAGCCGAACGCCGGTTCGCAGGGCGAGCTGGCCGGTCTCCTCGCGGTCCGCGCCTACCACCGCGCCAACGGCGACGAGCAGCGCACCGTCTGTCTCATCCCGTCCTCCGCGCACGGCACCAACGCCGCCTCCGCCGTGATGGCCGGCATGAAGGTCGTCGTCGTGAAGACCGCCGAGGACGGCGAGGTCGACGTCGAGGACCTGCGCGCCAAGATCGCGCAGCACCGCGACGAGCTCTCCGTGCTGATGATCACCTACCCGTCGACGCACGGCGTCTTCGAGGAGCACGTCGCCGACATCTGCGCCGAGGTCCACGAGGCCGGCGGCCAGGTGTACGTCGACGGCGCCAACCTCAACGCCCTGGTCGGCCTCGCCAAGCCGGGCCACTTCGGCGGCGACGTCTCGCACCTCAACCTGCACAAGACCTTCTGCATCCCGCACGGCGGCGGCGGCCCCGGCGTCGGCCCGGTCGGCGTCCGCGCCCACCTCGCCCCGTACCTGCCGAACCACCCGCTCCAGCCCACCGCGGGCCCGGAGACCGGTGTCGGCCCGATCTCGGCCGCCCCGTGGGGCTCCGCCGGCATCCTGCCGATCTCGTGGACGTACGTCCGCCTGATGGGCGGCGAGGGCCTCACGCGCGCCACCCAGGTCGCCGTCCTCGCGGCGAACTACATCGCCAAGCGCCTGGAGCCGCACTACCCGGTGCTCTACACCGGTCCGGCCGGGCTCGTCGCCCACGAGTGCATCGTCGACCTGCGTCCGCTGACCAAGGCGACCGGCGTCACCGTCGACGACATCGCCAAGCGCCTGATCGACTACGGCTTCCACGCGCCGACCATGTCGTTCCCGGTCGCCGGCACGCTGATGATCGAGCCGACCGAGTCCGAGGACCTGGCCGAGCTGGACCGTTTCTGCGACACGATGATCGCGATCCGCGCCGAGATCGAGAAGGTCGGCTCCGGCGAGTGGCCGGCCGAGGACAACCCGCTGCGCAACGCCCCGCACACCGCGGCCGCGCTGGGCGGTGAGTGGGCCCACGCCTACGACCGTGACGTGGCGGTCTTCCCGGCCGGTGTCTCGGCCGCCGACAAGTACTGGCCGCCGGTCCGCCGCATCGACGGCGCCTTCGGCGACCGGAACCTGGTCTGCTCCTGCCCGCCGCTGGACGAGTACGACCACTGAGCGACGGCATGACAGAGGGCCGGTCCGGAGTCTCCTCCGGGCCGGCCCTCGGCGCTTCCCGAGCCCTGGCTCAGGCCGCCGTCGTCACCCGGCCCGTCGTCAGCGGCCGGTGCGGAGCGATGATCTGCCCGTCCGGCAGCAGTTCGCCGGTGTCCTCGAAGAGCAGGACACCGTTGCACAGCAGGCTCCACCCCTGCTCCGGGTGGCACGCCACCGGAGCGGCGGCCTCACGGTCGGCGGAGTCGGCGGTGGGACAGGCAGGCTGGTGCTGGCACATGGATGGGTTCTTTCGCTGCGTCGTGGTGGTTGTCCTGCGGCTCTGCGCGCTCATGGCCGCCCCCGTCGGTCGGTTCGGTTCCGGTCCCAGTCTTGCCCCACGGACGGTCTTCCGCAGGTATTTCGCGTCAGCTCGTCCTCTCCTGGGAAGACGCATCACCCGCAGGGGCGGTTCAGGTCAACACCCCCGCCTTTTCGGGTGGTTCGGGGTGGCCCGAGCGGGCTAGTCCGTCCGGGAGGGGTGTTCGGAAACGCCGTTCGGACGCCGGCCGCGGACAGCTGTGCGCCCCGTGACCCGGGCGGGTCACGGGGCGGCGGGCGGTCCGGGTCAGGCGGACGCGGCGGAGCCGAGCAGCGGCGGCGGGGCGAGACGGGTGCTGAGCACGGGCAGCAGATCGGCCACCCGGTAGGGGCGGTTGGCGGCGATGCCGGGCGGCGCGGGGGCGAGCGGGACCAGGACGTCGGCGGATTCCGCGCCCGGCTCCGTGCCGTCGGGGTCCGGCTCGGCGTGCAGCCAGAGCGTCAGCATGTACAGCTCCGGCACCGAGAGCAGCCGCGGCTGGTACGTGCCGGGCAGCGCTTCGGCCTGGACCAGTGCCCGCTCCGTGGCGGCGACGTACGGCCCCTCGAAGAAGTGCGAGAAGGACCAGCCGTCCGGGGTGAGCATGGTGTCCGCGGCGGCGACCGCCCGGTCCCCGCTGCGGATCAGGAACCGCCAGCCGACGAGCCGGGTGCCGGGCTCGTGCCCCGGGGCCCCGGAGATCCTCAGCACGTGGACGGGCAGCGGGAGTTCGGGGCTCAGCGGTCCCGGAGCGGCCCGCAGGGCCGGGGTGCGGGCCTCTCGGACGGCCGTGGGCGAGCCCAGGGCCGCGAGGACACTGCGCAGGGCGGGCGCGGGGGCCGGGGAGGGTCGGAGCATCGTGTGGGTCGCCTCTCGCTCAGGAGACACGGGGATACGGATACGGGTGCGGGTTCCTGGTACCGGTCTCGGTACGGCTCTCGGTGCGGTGCCGGCCGTACCGGTCTCGGTACGGGTGCTGGTGCGGTGCTGGTGTGTACCGGTCTCGGTACGGGTGCTGGTGCGGCGATGCGCGACGGCGGGGCCGGGTACGACGGCGCTGTCGCGACGGGGGCGGAGCGGGGGGCCACGGGTCGTGGCCGTACGCCGGCGCTCTGCCTCGTCCGCGGAGTTTATACGACACGTGTTCAGGGATTGTTTCCGCTAGACCCGGCCGATATTCCTGACAAGGCGTCATCAGGACGTATCCGGCGGGCGGCGCGGCGGAATCGGAGCGAGGACAGGATCTCCGTCCTCGCATTCCCCGGCAAGCCGGACGTCAGAATTCCGAAAGCCGTCTCCGGACGTGCCGGGGCGGCAATATGACATTGGTATATGTCCACGACCGGTCCGCAGGCGAAGATCCGCGCGGGCGCCGGCAGGTTCGTACCAGACTATCCGTGGAGCGGCCGGAAACGCAGGCGTTGTCGATCAGTGGCGTGGGCATCATCGTCCGTACGCGCGGCCCCGCCCGGTGGCCGCCCACGCGGGAGGGACGCCTCGATGGGGGAGAAGGTCGTGACGGACGGGTTCGGCCCGGCCGACCGGCAGCGCTACCGGCGCAAGCTCCAGCAGTGTCTGGCGGGGCTCGCCCGGCTCCTCGCGGAGCAGCGGTTCGACCGCCCGCGCAACCTCATGGGCGTCGAGATCGAACTCAATCTGGCGGGCTCCGACGGACTCCCGCGGATGCTGAACGAGGCCGTCCTGGATAAGATCGCCAGCACCGATTTCCAGACCGAACTCGGAATGTTCAACCTGGAAGTGAACATCGCCCCGCGCAGGCTCGGTGGCCATGTTTTCGACCGGCTCGCGGAAGAGCTGAGAACGGGCCTGGGATATGCCGACCGGCAGGCCGCCGAACTCGACGCCGGGGTCCTCATGATCGGGATACTGCCGACCCTCTCGCGACGTGACCTGGTCTTCGAGAACCTTTCCTCGGCCGACCGCTACGCCCTGCTCAACGACCAGATCCTGGTCGCCCGCGGGGAGGAGATCACGCTCGACATCCAGGGCGTCGAAAGGCTCCGGCACACCTCGGAGTCGATCATCGCGGAGGCCGCCTGCACCTCCGTGCAGCTCCACCTCCAGGTGACGCCGGCCCGTTTCGCCTCCGTCTGGAACGCGGCCCAGGCCGTGGCCGGCGTGCAGATAGCCCTCGGCGCCAACTCGCCGTTCGTCTTCGGCCGGGAGGTGTGGCGCGAGTCCCGGCCCCCGCTCTTCACCCAGGCCACCGACACCCGTCCGCCCGAACTCCAGTCCCAGGGCGTCCGGCCGCGCACCTGGTTCGGCGAGCGGTGGGTGGACTCGGTGTACGACCTCTTCGAGGAGAACGTGCGCTACTTCCCCTCGCTCCTGCCGCTGTGCGACGAGGAGGACCCGCTGCGCGTCCTCGACGAGGGCGGGGTGCCGCAGCTGAAGGAACTCGTCCTGCACAACGGCACGGTCTACCGCTGGAACAGGCCGGTCTACGGCTGGGTCGACGGCGTCCCGCACCTGCGGGTCGAGAACCGGGTCCTGCCCGCGGGCCCCACCGTCACCGACGTCATCGCCAACGCCGCCTTCTACTACGGGCTCGTCCGCTCGCTCGCCGACGAGCCGCGCCCGCTGTGGAAGCGGATGGACTTCGCGGACGCCGAGGCCAACTTCGACGCCGCCTGCCGCCACGGCATCGACGCGGAGCTGCGCTGGCCCCGGCCGGGGCGCGCGGGCGGTGTCGCGAGCCGGCCGGCCGTGCGGCTCGTCCTCGACGAGCTGCTGCCGCTGGCCGCGGCGGGGCTCGACGCCTGGCACGTCGACCCGGCGGACCGCGACTTCTACCTGGGCGTCATCGAGCAGCGCTGCCGCCGCGGGGTCAACGGCGCGTCCTGGCAGGCCGAGACCTTCCACCAGGCCCTGGACGCGGGCCTCGACCGGGACGCGGCCCTGGCGGCCACGACCCGGCGGTACCGCGCGCTGATGCTGGAGGGCGAGCCCGTGCACACCTGGCCGGTGGGGGTGGCCGGAGCCTGAGCCCGCCCTGGATGGCGCTCGGGGCGGGCCGTCGCGCATGATCGTCGTACGGGGACCGCGGACCGGTCCCCGGGACGGTCGTGACGCGAACGGGAGACGGGTGTGGTGGCGGAACAACGGGTCGTGGACGCCGGCCCGCCCGGGGGCGGACTGTCGCGCCGGGTGCTGGGCTCCGAGACCCTCATCGTGCTGGCGCTCTCGCTCGGCGCGAGCGCGGTCTCCTCGCTGATCAGCTTCGTCGGCTCGCTGACCCGGCCCGGCGCGCTCAAGGAGCAGGCGGCCACCCTCAACGGCTCGTACGCCCCCGGGCGCCCCTGGCTCGACCTGACCTGGCAGCTCTTCGGCATCGCCACGGCGCTCGTGCCGGTGGTGCTCGTCGCCCATCTGCTGATGCGGGAGGGCTCCGGGCTGCGGGCCATCGGCTTCGACCGGACCCGGCCCTGGCCCGACCTCGGGCGCGGGGCGCTGGTGGCGGCCGGCATCGGCAGCGCGGGCCTCGCCTTCTACCTCGCGGCGCGGGCCTCCGGCTTCAACCTCACGGTGGTCCCGGAGTCGCTGCCGGAGGTGTGGTGGAAGTACCCGGTCCTGATCCTCTCGGCGATCCAGAACTCCGTCCTGGAGGAGGTCATCGTCGTCGGCTATCTGCTGCGCCGGCTCGACCAGCTGGGCTGGACCCCGATGCGCGCCCTCGCGGCGAGCTCGGTGCTGCGCGGCTCGTACCACCTCTACCAGGGCATCGGCGGCTTCGTCGGCAACATGGTGATGGGCGTCGTCTTCGTGCTGCTCTACCGCCGCTGGGGGCGGGTGGGGCCGCTGGTGGTCGCCCACGCGCTGCTCGACATCGTGGCCTTCGTCGGCTACGGGCTGCTGGCGGGGAAGGTGGACTGGCTGCCCACCGTGTGAGCGCGGGGCGGACAGGGGCGGAGGGGCGTACGGCAGTGGAGCCGTACGCCCCTCCGGCGTCTCCGGGCGGGCCGGGGCCGCCGGAGGCTCGGCCTCCCCGGCGGACTCAGGCGCGCAGTTCGCCCTCGATGACCGTCACGGCGTGCCCGGTCAGCAGGGTGCGGTCGCCGCGCAGCCGGGTGCGGACCAGGCCGGTGCGGGCGCCGCCCTGGAAGCCGGTCAGCTCGTCGCGGCCGAGGCGCGCCGACCAGTACGGCGCGAGCGCGGTGTGGGCGCTGCCGGTGACCGGGTCCTCGTCGATGCCGACGGCGGGGAAGAAGCCGCGCGAGACGAAGTCGTAGCCGCTCTCGGGGTCGGCGGCGAGCGCGGTCGCGATCACCCCGCGCGTGGAGCGGGCCCGGAGCGCCGCGTGGCCGGGGGCGAGGCCGCGGACGGTGGCCTCGTCGCGCAGCTCGACGACCAGGTCGCCGATGTGGGCGGCGGTGTCGTGGACGGCGACGATCTCGGCGCCGAGCGCCTCCGCCAGGCCGTCCGGGGCCGGGACCGGGGTGAGCGAGGAGGTCGGGAAGTCCATGGTGATGCCGCCGTCCTCGCCGGCGACGGCGCCGAGGACGCCCGAGCGGGTGGCGAAGCGGACCGGCCCGGTCGCCGCGCCCGTGGTGTGCAGGACGTGCGCGGTGGCGAGGGTGGCGTGGCCGCACATGTCGACCTCGGTGGTCGGGGTGAACCAGCGCAGCGCCCAGTCGGCCGCGCCGCCGGCGGGCAGCGGGTGGGCGAAGGCGGTCTCGGAGAGGTTGACCTCGGCGGCGACCTTCCGCAGCCAGTCGTCCTCCGGGAAGGAGTCGGCGGAGTCGAGGAGGAGGACTCCGGCGGGGTTGCCGGAGAAGGGCCGGTCGGTGAAGGCGTCGACGATTCGGATGCGCATGGCACGGACCGTACCCGCGGCCCGAGGGGGCGGGCGCAGGCCAATCGGGGATCTCTGGACCGGTCCGCCCGTCTCGGAGCGGCCGGATCGGTCGGGACCGTGCGCGGACGATCTCGACCGCGGGTGGCGGAACCGGACCGGAGGCCCGCCCCCTGGCCCCGGTGCCGGGGCTCCGGGGGGCGCCGGTGGGTTCAGGGGAGGAACGTCACGGCGGGGAAGGCAGGGGACGGGCCGTCGAGCAGGTGTCCCCGGCGGTGGCGCAGGTGCTCGTCGAAGAACGCGAGCGGGTACGCCTGCTGGATCCTCACGGCCTGGTCGGGATCGAGGGTGCCGATCACGTCCTGGAGCTGCTGCTCGCTCCATCCGAACATCTTCGCGACCTGGGGGAAGAGCGCCTCGTTGTCGCCGTACGAGACGTGGGAGGCGCCTTCGGCCCGGATGTCCAGCCGCCGGCCCCGCAGCCGCGACCAGAAGGCGGCGGCCTCGGGATGGGTGGCCCGGGTGAACTCGGCGGACATCATCATGAACGGCCGGTACAGGTCACCGGCGAGCGGCGGGTTCATCCGCATCGGGCCGTCGAGGCTCAGACCGGCCCGGACGCGGTCGTCCGCGAGCGTGGCGCAGGCGGTGGCCGTCCCGCCCTTGGACCAGCCGAACGCGCCCATGCGCCGCGGGTCGAGGGAGCCGAGCAGCCCGGTCGGCAGCTCCCGCCGGCCGACGTCCGGGTTGGACCCGGCGGCGAGCTGCTCGACGCAGTCGAGGACGAAGCGCAGGTCGGCGGCGAAGTCCCCGGGCAGCGTCGGCGCCTTCCGGTCGCGGAGCGGGACGGCGACCCGGCCGTCGGGGAACTCGGTGTACGTGTCGTACGGGTGGGCCACGGTCACCACCGCGTATCCGTGGCTCGCGAGCTCCTGGACGACGACGGTGTGGTCGCCCTGGTGGCTGTGCGCGCCGTGCGAGAACACGACGACGGGCAGTCGTCGGCCCGACCGCCGTACCGGAGCGCCCACGTGCCCGGCGGTGAGCGGCGCCAGGGGGACGAGGTCGGCGAGCCCGGCGTCGGTGAGGAACGCCCGAAGGGCGCCGGCCGGCATCCAGGGCGCCACCGGGTGGCGCTCGACGTTCCGGGCGGGGTACCAGACGGTGGCCATGAGCTCCCGGAAGTGCCCGGGGCCCGCGATGTCGTCCGGGCGTGACCGGTCGACGAGGTGCAGGGGGACCGTGCCCACCGGGTGCGGCCCGGTGGGCGCGGGCAGCGTGAGCCGCCCCGGGGCAGGGGCGGGCGTGCCCGGAGCCGCCCACGTGGGGCTCGCGATCGTGGCGAGCGGTGCGGCGGCCCCGGCCGCCAGCGCGGCTCCCAGCACGCGGCGGCGGGTCGGGCTTCTGCGGGAGGTGGACGGCGGGACGGTCATGCGGCCTCCGTGTCACGGATCGTCAACCGTGCTGCCACGGGCGGTCCGTGGGCACGCCGGAACGCTGTCATGTCCTTCTCCCGGGCGGCATCGGCCCACGGGTGTACAACCCGGGGCCGATGGGGGCGACGGGGCTGTCCTCCGGAGAAACGCAGCCGTGCGTCGTCCCGATGAACGGTGGCGGCGCGGGGCGGCGCCGGTCACCGGACGGGAGGTCGTCAGGGTGTACCCGGCGGGGTCGACCAGCACGAGCGCGCTCGTGCGGTCGGTGGCAGTCGGTCGGTTGCTCACCGAACAGTTCCGATATATCGTTGAGGCATCGCGACAGTTCGACGAACAATCTCACGGAAGGAGCGTTGCGATGCGTACTCATGGACACGGACATGGACACGGCTGCGAAGGCGGCCCCGGGCGCGGTTTCGGCGGACCCGGACCGCGGGGCGAATTCGAGGGACGGCGTGCCGCCTTCGGGCCCTTCGGCCCCGGTTTCGGCGGCGGGCCCGGTTTCGGCGGAGGGCCCTTCGGGCGCGGCCGCGGGGGCGGGCGGGGAAGGGCGCGCCGCGGTGATGTGCGCGCCTCGATCCTGGCGCTGCTCAAGGACCGCCCGATGCACGGCTACGAGATGATCCAGGAGATCGGCGAGCGCAGCGGCGGGGCCTGGAAGCCCAGCCCCGGCTCGGTCTACCCGACCCTCCAGCTGCTGGAGGACGAGGGGCTGATCGTCAGCGCGAGCGAGGGCGGCAAGAAGCTCTTCTCGCTCACCGACTCCGGGCGCGAGGAGGCCGAGGCCGGCGCCGAGGCCCCCTGGGAAGAGGTCGGCCGCGGTGTCGACTGGGAGGCGATGAACGAGGTCCGGCAGGCCGGTTTCGGCCTGATGGAGGCCTTCGGCCAGGTCTGGAAGACCGGCAGCGCCGAGCAGCGGACGAAGGCCGTCGAGGTCATCAACGAGGCCCGGAAGAAGCTGTACCTCATCCTCGCCGACGAGCACTGAGCCGGTGCCGGCGGTGGACGGGGAAGGGCCCCTCGGCGGCGTGCGCCGCCGAGGGGCCCTTCCGTGCGCGTGGGCTCAGGCGACCAGGCCGGCGAGCTTGCGCAGCGACTCGTTCAGCGCCGCCGTCGCCGAGTCCTTGAGCTTCCCGGCCATCAGGGAGACCGCCGCCCCGGTGAACTCGCCGTCGATGCGGACCGTCGTCGCCCCGTCCGCGTCCGCCAGTGAGTAGCGGGTGCCGACGATCACGCCCATCGGGCCCTTGCCGCGGATGGCGAGGACCCGGCCGTCCTCCAGCTCCTCGACCGTCCACAGCACCTCGGCCGGGAAGCCCATCAGCTTCATGTTCTCGGTGAAGGTGGAACCGGCGGCCAGGGTCTCCGGGCCGCCGTTCGGGAAGCTGGTGTGGGTGGCGTTCCACTCCCCGTACGAGTCGAAGTCGGTGAGGCGTTCCCACACCTTCCCGGCCGGTGCCTCGATCCGTGCCTCCGCGGTGACTTCGGCCATGACGACCACCCCTTCACGCGTGCCCGCTGGGTTCTGGTGTCGCGGAACGTAGCCGGAGGGGCGTGAACATTCAATGCTGATGAACCGTCAGTTCTGCGGCGGCCGGACCCGTACCGCCGATCCACCGGATCTCGGCCGCGTCGAAGCAGTCCGAGACCCGCGGACCGCCGTCCTCCTCGTGGCAGTGGAACGCGGCCCAGAACAGATCGCCCGGCAGCGCCTCCCGGGGTGCGTACACCCGGTACACGAACTGCCGGCCGTCACGCGCGGGCAGACCGACCATCCAGAACACACAGGAAGGACGCTCGGCGGCGGCTCGTGGTTGCGATCGGGGCGCGAGGCAAGGCGGCGCGCGCCGCGTGCGCGAAATCGCCCGGATCTCCTCCCCGAGGAGGAGGAGCCGCGCGGTCGCGCACGACTCCGGTGGGACGCGGACATGGTTCTCCCGTGTGATGACCCGCGCGGGCGCGCCTGATGAGGTGGCAGGGTGCACCCTTCCGTCCCGTCCCGCCCCCTCGTGCCCCCGGCTCCGGCCGGGCCCGCGCCGCTCCTCGCCACCGTGCTCGGCGCCGCCCGCCGCCGGGCCCTGCGGGACGGCGACCGGCAGGTCGACACCGCCCACCTGCTGCACGCCCTCGTCGAGTCCGACCCCGAGACCCGCGCCGCCTTCGACGGCGAGGAGCGGGTCGCCCGGGTCCTCGGCTACCTCGTCCAGCGCTCGATCGGATACGGGCTCCGCTGGCAGCGCTCCGCCGAGGGCGACGCCGCCCCGCGCCCGCTGCCCGCGGTACGGGCCGGGGAGGCGCCGCGGCGCCGCACCTCCCGCTGGTCGCCCGCCGCCGCGGCCGCCCTGGAGGAGGCCCTGCGGCGCGCCGCCGCGCGCGGCGAGGAGCAGCCCCACGGGCTCGACCTGCTGGCCGGGCTCGCCGCCGACCCCGCCAGCCGGGCCGGCGAGGTGCTGCGGCACGCCGGGATCGACCCGCCCGTGCTCGGCGCCCGCGCCGTGGCGCTCGCCTCCGTCATCGCGCCGCGCGGGTCCGGGGCCGGAGCGCTCGACGGCGAGGAGCCGGTCTCCGGGGGAGGGGTGGCGGAGCAGGGCACGGAGGGGTGAATTCCGGGGCCGGGGAGGGTTTTCCCGGAGCTCCGTCTCAACAGGTGCGACAGGGGTTACGCGCCTGACCGGCTCCTGTCATCATGGCCCGATGCACGCGTCTCAGGGGAGAAGCGCCGGCCTGGGACTCGCCCTGGCCTCGGCCTTCGCATTCGGTGGTTCGGGAGTGGCGGCCAAGCCGCTGATCGAGGCAGGACTCGATTCGCTCCACGTCGTCTGGCTCCGGGTGGCCGGCGCCGCGCTCGTCATGCTGCCCGTGGCCTGGCACCACCGGGGGCTGCTGCGCCGCAGGCCCGGCCTCCTCGTCGGCTTCGGCCTCCTCGCCGTCGCCGGCGTCCAGGCCTTCTACTTCGCCTCCCTCTCCCGGATCCCGGTCGGCGTCGCCCTCCTCCTGGAGTACCTCGCCCCGGCCCTGGTCCTCGGCTGGGTCCGCTTCGTCCAGCGGCGGCCGGTCACCCGCGCCGCCGCCCTCGGCGTGGTGCTCGCCGTCGGCGGTCTCGCCTGCGTCGTCCAGATCTGGTCCGGGCTGAGCTTCGACCTCCTCGGACTGCTGCTCGCGCTCGCCGCCGCCTGCTGCCAGGTCGGCTACTTCGTCCTCTCCGACCAGGGCACCGACGACGCCGAACCCGCCGACCCGCTCGGGGTGATCGCGTACGGCCTGCTCATCGGCGCGCTCGTGCTCACCGTGATCGCCCGCCCGTGGGGCATGGACACCTCCGTCCTGGCCGGCAGCGCCGACCTCGGCGGGAGCGCCGTGCCGGCCTGGCTGCTGCTCGGCTGGATCGTCCTGATCGCCACCGTCCTCGCGTACGTCACCGGCGTGGTCTCGGTGCGCCGGCTCTCGCCGCAGGTCGCCGGGGTCGTCGCCTGTCTGGAGGCGGTCGTCGCGACCGTCCTCGCCTGGGTGCTGCTCGGCGAACACCTGGACACCCCGCAGCTCGTCGGCGGCGCGCTCGTCCTCGTCGGTGCCTTCATCGCCCAGTCCGCCGCCCCCAAGGCGCCGTCCGAGGGGCCGGTCGCCGGCTCCGACGGCGAAGCCCTCCCGGTGGGGCACGAGGGGCAGTTGTCCGGCGGAAGGACCGCCCCGTAGGGTGACGGCCATGCACGCGACCGTTCTTCCGCCGCCCGTCGCCTAGCGCGCGCGGCTCCTTCCTCCCGAAGACGACCGACCGGGCTCGGGCGGGCGACATCTCGCCCCCGAGCGGTCCGTCGCTGCCCGCGCGCGGAGCAGGCGACCACCCTTCACCCGGTCCGTCCGCACGGACGACCGTCTTCACGGAGAAACCACGTGTCGAACCCGCAGTCCCTTCCTGCCGCGCACCCCGCCCTGCCCGTCGGGCGGAGCCTGGTCTACCTCGTCGTCGCCGGAATCGCGTGGGGCACCGCCGGCGCCGCCGGCTCCCTCGTCTTCCGGAACAGCGACATGGGCCCCCTCGCCCTCTCCTTCTGGCGCTGCGCCGGCGGGCTCCTGCTCCTCCTCGCCGTCCCTGCGCTGCGTCCGCTGCGCAGGCGGCGGACGCGCCCGTCCGGACGCACCGCCGGGGCCGCCGCCGAGACGCGCCGGACGCGGCTGATCCGGATCGTCGGCACCGGCGTCGGACTCGCCGTCTTCCAGACCGCCTACTTCGCCGCCGTCGAGTCCACCGGGCTCGCCGTCGGGACCGTCGTGACCCTCGGCGCCGGGCCCGTCCTGATCGCGGTCGGCGCCCGCGTCACCATGGGCGAGCGCCTCGGCCTCGGCGGCCTCGCGGCCGTCGCCGGCGCGCTCGCCGGGCTCGTCGTCCTGGTCCTGGGCGGCGGGGGAGCGGAGGTCCGGCTCGCCGGCGTCGGCTACGCGGTGCTGTCCGCCGCCGGCTTCGCCGCCCTCACCCTGCTGACCCGGTGGCTCGGCCGGGCCGGGACCGGCGAGGCCGGTTCGCTCGCGAGCACGGCGTGGACCTTCGGCGTCTCGGCGCTCGTCGTGCTGCCCCTGGCGGTCGTCGAGGGGCTGCTCCCGCACACCGAGGACGTCGTCCGGCTGCTGCTCCTGCTGCTGTACGTGGCGGCCATCCCGACCGCCCTCGCCTACGCGCTGTACTTCGCGGGCGCCGCGGTCGTCCGGGCCGCCACCGTCTCCGTGATCATGCTCCTGGAGCCGGTCAGCGCCGCGCTCCTCGCCGTCACGCTCCTCGACGAGGAGCTGACGGCCACGACCGTGCTCGGCACCGTGCTGCTGCTCGCGGCCGTCACCGGGCTCGCCCTCGCGGAGGCCAGGACGGCCGCGGAGCGGCGCCGGGCGGTGGAGCCCGCGGCCGCGTAGCGGGTCAGCCGCCGGTCTCCGCGGCGAGGCGGCGGAGCTGGTGGGCCCGGGCGGCGAGGTCGCCCGGGCCGGCCCGTTCGGCGAGGCGTTCCGCGACCCGGCGCTGCACCTCGGGCGTCTTGTTGCCCGCGTACTTGAACTTGGCGCGCACCTCCGTCACCTCCAGGACCAGGCCCCGGATGCCGGGGAGCATCCGCCCGAAGGGAGCCTCGCCGGGGACGACCCGCGCGGTCCCGCCGCCCGGCTGGAAGTGGCCGACCTGCCGGTTCAGCAGCTCGGCCTTCTCCGCCGGGTCGTCCACCACGCGGGCGACGCAGTGCAGTTGCACGGCCGCGTAGTACGAGGTCGGCGTCCCGTGTCCGGAGGGCGCGCCCTCGGGGGCCGTCCAGGTGCCGGGGACGTACGCGTAGTCGTCGACGACGCTGAGCAGCACCCGGGGGTTCGCCTCCAGGGCGGGCCACAGCGGGTTGGGGCGGGCGAGGTGGGTGAGGACACGGCCGTACGGGCCCGGCTCCTCCTCGTACCGGAAGTGCGCGGGCTGTACCAGGGGCGGTTCGCCGGGCAGGCCGTTGGCGGCGATCTGGCCGAAGTCGTGGCGGGCGAGCCACTCCCGCCACTCGGTCTCGTCGGTCGCGGCGTCCCAGGGGTGGATGAGCATCGGGGGTCCCTCAGAGCGCGGTCAGGTAGGCGGGCAGGGCGATCGACGGGTCCAGGTCCGCCGACGGGACGGGGGCGCCGGCGCGCGGGGCGACCGGGACCACGCCCGCCCAGTGCGGCAGGGCCAGGTCCCGGGGGTCGTCGTTGGGGCCGCCGGAGCGGACCTTGGCCGAGACCTCCTCCAGGTCGAGCCGGATGACGGCGGTGGCGGCCAGCTCCTTGGCGTCGGCCGGCCGCGCGTCGGCCGAGCGGCCGGGGACGACCTGGTCGACGAGGGCGTCGAGCGCCACGCGCCGCTCCTCGGGGTCGGTGACCTGGTGGGCGGTGCCGTGGACGACGACCGAGCGGTAGTTGAGCGAGTGGTGGAAGGCGGAGCGGGCCAGCACCAGCCCGTCGACGTGGGTGACGGTGAGGCAGACGGTGAGGCCGGGGTCCTCGGCGGTGGCGCCGGTGGTGCCGGGCTTCGCGGCGGCGGCCATGCGGAGCGGGCGGGAGCCGGTGGAGCCGTGGACGTACAGCCGCTCGCCGATCCGGCCGTAGAGGGTGGGGAGCACGACGGGGGCGCCGTCGCGTATGAAGCCGAGGTGGCAGACGTACCCCTCGTCGAGGATGGCGTGCACGAGCGCCCGGTCGTAGGAGGCCCGCTGCCGGGAGCGGGTGGGCACGGTGCGGTCGGTGGGCGTGTAGCCGTCCGTGGGGGTGTGGCGGTCGATGGCGCTCATGGTTCTGCTTCCCTTGCCCCTCTGATTGCACTAGTGCATAATGTGATTTGTGCTAGGAGAGTATCGGATCGAGGGTCGTCGCGCATCGGAGATCGCCGCCAGCGTGGAGCGGGGGGTCGGGAGCGGGGCGCTGGAGCCCGGCCATGTGCTGCCGCCCATGCGGGAGTTGGCCGCCGGGCTGGGCGTGAACCCGAACACGGTCGCCGCCGCCTACCGGACCCTGCGGGAGCGCGGGGTCATCGAGACCGACGGGCGGCGCGGCAGCCGGGTGCGGCCGCGGCCGGCCACCACGGCGCGCGGCTCGCTGCGCGTCGAGGCGCCGCCCGGGGTCCGGGACCTCAGCGGCGGCAACCCCGACCCGGCCCTGCTGCCGCCGCTCGGCGAGGCCTTCGCCGAGGCGGCGCGGCGGTACGCGGTGCGGCCCGGCATGTACGGAGAGGCGCCCGTCGACCCCGACTTCGCGCGGCTCGCCCGGGCCGCGTTCGACGCGGACGGGGTGCCCGACGGGCCCGTCGGCGTCGCCTCCGGCTCGCTCGACGCGATCGAGCGGATCCTCGCCGCGCACCTCAGGCCCGGTGACGCCGTCGCCGTCGAGGACCCGGGCTGGGGCAGCCTCCTCGATCTCGTACCCGCCCTGGGGCTGCGGCCCGTACCGGTCGCCGTCGACGACGACGGGCCGCTCGCCGACCGGGTCGAGCGGGCGATCACGCGCGACGGCGCCCGCGCGGTGATCGTCACCGACCGGGCGCAGAACCCCACGGGCGCCTGCGTCGGCGCCGGGCGCGCGGCGGAGCTGCGGCGGGTGCTCGCCGCGCACCCCGGCGTGCTGCTCGTCGAGGACGACCACGGCCACGGCATCGTCGCCCGGCGGCTGCGGCCGCTCGCCGGGGTCACCGACCGCTGGGCGCTCGTCCGCTCGGTCGCCAAGGCCTACGGCCCCGACCTGCGCATCGCCGCCTTCACCGGCGACCCCGAGACCGTCGACCGGGTGCTCGGCCGTCAGCGCCTCGGCCCCGGCTGGGTCAGCCGCCTCCTCCAGCAGGCCGTCGTCCACCTGTGGACCACGGGCGCGGTCGACCCCGAGACCGTCGCCGACGCCTACGGGGAGCGGCGCGACGCCCTCGTCCTGGCCCTCGCCCGGCGGGGCGTCGAGGCCCACGGGCGCAGCGGCATGAACGTCTGGGTGCCCGTCGCCGACGAGACCGGAGCCGTCGCGCGCCTGCTCGCCGCCGGCTGGGCGGTCGCCCCCGGCGCCCGCTTCCGCATCGCCTCGGGACCCGCCGTCCGCCTCACCGTCTCCCCGCTCGCCCCCGGCGACATCGCCCCCCTCGCCGACGCGGTCGCCGCGGCCGCGGGCCCGGCCCCGGCCCGCAGCTACGGCTGACGGCCGCCCCGGAGCCGGGGCGGCCGTCGGGCCGGTGGGATGCGCGTCTACCTGGAGCTCGGCACCTTCGGATGCGAGGAGTCCGCCGCCTCCGCGGGGGTGCCGGGGGTCGCCTCGCGGGTGGGCGTCGGCGTGCGGCGGGAGGTGCGGGTCTGGGTGAGGGCGGCGCCCAGGAGGACGATCGCGGCGCCCACGGGGGTGTTCCAGGCGAGGTGTTCGTCCAGGAAGGCGACGCCCGCCGCCGTGGCGATGACGGGGATGAAGTACGTGACCATCGAGGCCGTCGTCGGGCCGACCTCGGCGACCACGCCGTACTGGAGCAGCATCGCGTAGCCGGTGCCGAGGGCGCCGAGGGCGATCACCGCGAGGAGCGGCAGGAGCTCGACGGAGTCCGGGAGCGAGGTGAAGAACGGGGTGACCAGGGCCAGTTGCAGGGTGGCCGTGCCGACCTGGGCGGTCGCCAGGGACAGGTGCGAGGAGCCCGTGCCGCTCAGGGTGCGGCGGACGTAGATCCAGCCGACCGCGTAGCTGAACGAGGCGAGGAGGGCCAGCGCCGTGCCCGTGACGTCGAGGCCCGAGAAGCCCTGCCACGCGCCGAGGACCGTCAGGACGCCGACGAAGCCGATGCCCAGGCCCGCCGCCCGCACCCGGGTCGGCCGGTCCTCCGAGAGCGCCACCAGCGAGAGGACCATGCCCCACAGCGGGGTCGTCGCGTTGCAGATCCCCGCCAGCGTCGACGGGATCGTCAGCTCCGCGTACGCGAAGAGCGAGAACGGCAGCGCGTTGAGCAGGAACGCCGCCACCGCCAGATGGCCCCAGGTCCGGGCCCCGCGCGGCAGCCGGTCCCGCTTCACGACCAGCGCCACGGCCAGCACCGCCGTACCGAAGAGCAGCCGGCCGAAGGTCACCTGGAAGGGCGCGAAGCCGTCCGTGCCCACCTTGATGAAGAGGAAGCTGAAGCCCCAGATCAGGGCCAGCAGGCCGAAGCGGACGCGCCAGTCGAGGAGGGGTGAGGGGGAGCGGGTGGGGGCGGCTTCTCGGGTCATGTACTCAGGGTGACGGCGACGACTTCGTAGGACAAGCGAGATTAACTCGACCCTTTCGCTTAGCATTGCTTACATGTTGAACCTGGAGCGCCTGCGCACCCTCGACGCCGTCGCCCGGCACGGCTCCGTCAGCGGCGCCGCCGACGGTCTGCACGTGACGACCTCCGCCGTCTCCCAGCAGCTGTCCAAGCTGGAGCGCGAAGTGGGTCAGCGGCTCCTCGCCAAGAACGGGCGGGGGGTGCGGCTCACCGACGCGGGCATGCTGCTCGCCGAGCACGCCGCCCGGATCCTCTCCCACGTCCAGCTCGCCCAGGCCGACATCGAGGCCCAGCGCGGCCAGGTCGTCGGCGAGGTGCGGCTCGTCGGCTTCCCGACCGCCGCCCGAGGCCTCTTCCCCGCCGCCCTCGCCGCGCTCCGCGCCCGCCACCCCGACCTGCGGGTCCGCACCGCCGAGTTCGAGCCCGAGCAGGGGGTGCGGGCGGTGCTGCGCGGCGACGCCGACCTGGCGATCGTCCTGGACTGGAGCAACCGCCGGGCGCCGGTCCCCGGCGAGCTGGAGCGGGCCCATCTGCTCGACGACTCGGCGGACGTGGCCCTGCCGGCCGGGCACCGGCTCGCCGGGCGGGAGGCGGTGGACCTGGCGGACTTCGCCGACGAGGAGTGGGTGTCCTGGCCGGAGGGCGAGTTCTGCCACGACTGGCTGATGTTCACCCTCCGCTCCCAGGGCATCGAACCCCGCATCGCCCACTTCGCCGGCGAGCACCACACCCAGCTCGCCCTCGTCGCCGCCGGACTCGGCGTGTGCGTCACGCCCCGGCTCGGCCGGCCGCACCCGGAAGGGGTCGTCTGCGTGCCCGTACGCCAGCAGGTGCGCCGGCACATCTACGCCACCTGGCGCACCGACGCCGGCCGCCGGCCGTCGCTGCGCGCGGTCGTCGAGGCGCTGCGGGAGGCGGGGCGGCCGCACGCCGGCTGAGCCCGGGCTGCCGTCCCCGGAGTCCCGGCGCCGTCTCTAGAGCGTCGCCAGCTTGCGGAAGTCCCAGGACGCGACGGCGTCCGGGGTCAGCCGGAGCCAGGCGTGCCGGCCGTCGTGCGGCATGGCGTCGAGGCCGAAGTTCTTCGCCGCGAAGAGGCGCTCCACCGCGTCGAGTTCCGGACACGGCTCGCCCGTGCGCGGTGCCTCGCCGACGAAGACCGCCGTCCCCGACAGCTCGGCCCCGCGCAGGTCGCCGTACTCCTCGCCGTCGTCGACCAGGACCGAGATCCTGGGGTCGGCGCGCAGCTCGGCCCAGCGGCGGCTGCGGGTCAGCGAGTACAGCCAGAGCGAGGTGCCGTCCCAGGCGTACCAGAGCGCGCTGAGATGGGGGCGGCCGTCTGCGGAGACGGTGGCGACCCGGCAGGTGCGCTGCTCGGCGAGGAAGGAGTCGAGCTCCTTCGGGGTCATCATGATCCTGCGTCCATGGCGCTGCGCGACGGTCATCGTCCGCACCCTTCTGGATTTTTGATGAGACGTCAGAAATCATGGGTCCCTCTCGCACGCCCGTGCAAGAGGCGGGCGGGTGCGAGGGGGAGCGATGGGACGCGGAGAAGAGCGCGACGAGCGGCCGGGCCCGGACGGGGTCGTGCTGCTCACCGTGGAATGCCAGCGGGGGGTCGTCGGCGCGGAGAGCGCCCTGCCCGAACTCGCCGCCGCCGCGCGGAAGTCCGGCGCCCTCGCCAACGTGGCCCGGCTCGTCGACGCCGCCCACGGCGCCGGCGTCCAGGTGGTGCACGCCGTCGCCGAGCGGCGCCCCGACGGGCGCGGCTCCAACAGCAACGCCCGCCTCTTCCGGGCCGCTTCCCGGCTGCCCGTGCAGCAGCACAGCGGCTCCACGGCGGTACGGATCGCGGAGCCGATCCAGGTGGCCGACGAGGACCTGGTGGTGCGGCGGCTGCACGGCCTCTCCCCGCTGGCCGGCACGGACCTGGACGCGCTGCTGCGCAACCTCGGCTGCCGGACCCTCGTGGTGACCGGGGTCTCCGCCAACGTGGCCGTACCCAACGCCGTCTTCGACGCGGTGAACCTCGGCTACAACGTCGTCGTGCCGCGGGACGCCATCGCGGGGGTGCCGGCCGACTACACCCCCGCGATGATCCGCAACACCCTCTCCCTCGTCGCCACCATCGCCACCACCGACGAGCTGCTCACGGCCTGGAAGGCGCCGAGGCGTTCCTCCGCCCGCGCGTGAGGAGGACGGGTGCGGAGAGGCGTGTGAGGAGAGGCGCGTGAGGGGAGGCGGGTGGCGGCGGGGGTCAGCCGAAGGAGATGTCCTCGCCCTTCACCTCGATCGGCTCCGGCGGCAGTGACGACGTCGCCGGACCCCCCTTCACGCTGCCGTCCGAGATGTCGAACCTGCTCTGATGGCACGGACAGACGATCACGCCGTCCTTCACCTCGCTCACCGCGCACCCCGCGTGCGTGCACTTCGACGAGAAGGCCTTGAACTCCCCGGCCTTCGGCTGGGTGATGACGATCCCCTTGCCGGCCAGGACCTTGCCGCCGCCCACCGGGATCTCCCCGGTCTTCGCGAGCGGACCCTCCGGGGCGCCGTCCCCGCCGCCCGTGCCGGTGTCGCCCTCGGCGTTCGTGCCGCCGCCGCAGGCGGTCAGCGCCGCCGCCGCGAGCCCCGCCCCGCCGGCCGCGACCACGGTCCGCCGTGCCACTCCGCTCATGCCTGCCCCTCTCGATGCGCCGCTGGAGTCTTCCGGAAGCGACGGTAGACGGAGTTCCTGTGACGTAGGCCCCGTTCGGCGCAGACTCCCTCCAGCCGCCTTACAGTCCGCATTAGAGTGTCCGAACCTGGACACCCACCGGGTGAAGTGTCAAACGCGCCGAACGGAGGCGACGGGCATGCGGACGGGATCGGTCAGCGCCCATCACGTGCGGGCCGTGGCCCTCGCCGCCGAGCGGCGCGGGATGGACGCCGGACCGCTGCTCGCGCGCGCGGGGCTGTCGCCCGCCCTGCTCACCGGCCTCCCGCCGGACCGGGTGCCGTCCGCGCGCTTCGGGCGGCTGGTCCGGCTGCTCTGGGCGAGCCTCGACGACGAGCTGCTCGGCTTCGGCGGCGCGCCCACCAAGGTCGGCGCCTTCGCGATGATGGGCCACCTCGTCGTCCACGGCAGCGGCGACCTGCGCGAGGCCCTGCACCGGGCCCGGACCTTCTACTCCCTCTTCCCCGGCGGGCCGAGCTTCCGCCTCGTCGAACCGGCGGCGCCGAAGGGGGAGTACGACAGGGAGTACGGCAGGGACGACGACAAGAAGGACGAGCCGGAGCGCGACCGCCCCGACGAGGCCCGGCTCGAATTCGACGTCTCCGGCTACGACGACCCCCTGCACTTCGGCGCCGAGGCCACCGTCCTCGTCGCCCACCGCTTCGCCGGCTGGCTGATCCGCCGCCGGATCGGGCTGCGCCGGGTCGAGTTCGCCCACGCCGAGCCCCGCCACTCCGCCGAGTACGCCCTGCTCTTCGGCGCCCCCTGCGTCTTCGGCGCCGGTCGCACCGCCGCCGTCTTCGACCGCGCCGACCTCGACGAGCCCGTGCTGCGCGACGCGGCGGCGCTCCGGGACTTCCTGCGCCGCGCCCCCGACGGCGTGCTGGTCTGCTCGGAGTGGGGGAGCACCGTCGCAGGGCGGGTGCGCCACCTCATCGGGCGGGCGCTGCCGGCCGGGCCCGTGCCCACCCCGGAGGAGCTGGCCGAGCGGCTCTCGGTCAGCCCGCAGACCCTCCGCCGGCAACTGGCCGCCGAGGGCACCACGTACCAGCGGCTGCGCGATCAGGTGCGCCGGGATCACGCCATCGCGGAGCTCACCGCGGGGCGGGTCTCCATCGAGCGGCTCTCGCGGCGGCTCGGCTTCTCCGAACCCAGCGCCTTCCACCGGGCGTTCCGCCGCTGGACCGGCGAGACCCCGCGTGCCTACCAGGTCCGCGACCGGGACGCCGGACCGGGGCCCGGACCTGCGCCCCCGCCCTTGTTGACGCGCGGTCAACAAGGCTGAGCGGTACGGTCACAGCGGCCGCCCGCCGCCCGGCCTACCGTCCCGCCATGACCGAATTCGACCGGTCCGGGGCCGTACCGCACCCCGGCCGACACGGCGGCCGAAAGGGCCGCCGATGAGGGCGGGGCGCGTCCTCGGCGCAGTCCTCGGGACCGGTGCCCTGCTCTGTCTGCTCGCGGGAGTGGCCGTGACCGCCCTCGGCGTCCGGGTCGACGGGTCCAGCATGGACCCGACCCTCCGCCCGGGCGACCGGATCCTCGTCTCGCCGGGCTCGGAGGGCCGGGTGGACCGCTTCGACGTGGTCCTGCTGCGCGGCGGCCGACAGGACTCCCTCATGGTGAAACGGGTGATCGGTCTGCCCGGTGACCGGGTGGCGATCGTGTCGACCGGCGCGGAACCCTTCCAGGTCCTGCTCCAGGAGGGCGGCAAGGGGCCCGTACGCCGGGTGGTCGCCGCCCAGTGGGCCGGCCGCGCCCACCGCGCGGGGGCCTGCTGCTCGGCGGAGGGCACCCGGTCGGCGCGCGCGGAGCTGCGGACCGTACCCGAGGGCGGCTTCTTCTACCTGGGCGACAACCCCGACCTGTCGGACGACTCCCGGCAGTACGGCTGGGGTGCGATCGACCGGGTGGAGGGGCGGGTCGGGCTGCGTGCCTACCCCGTCACCGCCGCGCCGGGGCTCGGCAACCGGCCCGTGCTGGAGGAGTACGGGGGTCCGCCGCCGTAGGAGCGGGACCGGAGCCGCGGGGGCGACGGCGGGTTCAGGCGCGGGCGGTGCCCGCCGGCAGGCGTTCCCGGCCGGTGCTGAGGGCGACGCGCACCGTCGTGTCGGCGATGCGGCGGGCCGACTCCTCGGGGGAGGCGGCGGCCTGCACGACGTGACTCGCCGTCAGGCGGACCGCCGTGTCCACCGCCAGGTCCCGCGCGACCGGGTCGATCGAGGGCCAGGTCTCCGCCGCGTACGTCGCCGCCATCGTCGTCGCCAGCTCGAACGCGGCGGCGGAACGGGTCGTCAGATAGGGGAGGAGGCCGCCCTCGCCGGTGCTCGTCAGCATCGCCCGGATCAGCGGATTGCGGCGGGCCAGCGTCAGCGTGAAGCCGACGGCGGCCTCCACGGCCGCGCGGAGGTCGTCCGGGTGGGCGTCCAGGCCCTGCTGGATGCCGACCAGGCAGCGCTCCAGCTCGCGCCGGAACAGCGCCTCGCCGACCGCCTCCTTGGAGGGGAACTCGGAGTACAGCGTCTGCCGGCTGACGCCCACGTCACCGGCGAGATGCGCCATGCGCAGTTTGTCGAAGCCGTGCTCCGCGACGCGCTCGAAGGCGGCGTCGAGGAGCCGTTCGCGCAGCAGTGTCCTGACCGTCTCCCTGAAGCGTGCCATCGCGCCAGCCTAGAGCAGCGCCGGAACCCCTCAGGGGGGTGACAGAACCACCGGGTCCGTCCGCACTCTTGACACAACTTCTCGTAGTGTCCAATTCTCGAACAGACAGCCACAGAGTGTCCGTCGTCCTCGGCCGCCGGCCCCGGACGCACGGCTGTCCCTCATCCCACCCCGCGCCACCGCGCGGACCCACGGTTGGAGAACCCTCATGCAGAACGAGCCCAGAGGCGTCACCCGCTGGCGCAGATCGGCCTTCCTCGCCGTCCCCGCCTGCGCGGCGGTCGCGGCCATGGCCACCGCGATGGTCCAGGGCGCCCTCGCGGCGAACCTCTCCCTGACCAGTGTGCCGTTCACCCTCAGCTCCAAGACGGTGGCGGCCCCGCAGGGCATCGGCGCGGTCATGCACACCATCGACGCCGGCGGCCCCAAGGGCGCCGCGCAGGTCGGCATCGCCAAGGCCGGCCTCGACGGGATCTGCGTCCACGCCACCCAGTCGGTCGCCCTCCCGGTGATCGGCAGCCTCGGCACCTGGTCGCTCAACATCTCCTCGCCCGCCGCCGCGACCCCGCTCACCAGCGACCAGCTGGCCAACGGCGCCGGACTCCAGGCCAACAAGCTCATCCTCGACGCCCAGGCGCTCAAGGCGGCCACCGCCACCCTGAACGCCAGCGACGCCACCCCGAACGTCATCGGCGCCGCGGCCGACGGCGCCGGGATCAAGGCCACCGGCATCCAGGACGGCGCCGCGGGCCAGTTCGGCCTCGACGCCACCGGCGGCCGCACCGACATCAGCAACCTGAACGCCGACGCGAACGGTGCCACGATCGCCGGGGCCATCACGCTCCCCGACCTCGCGATCGCCATCAAGCACGGCGACACGGGCTGCTGACACCCCCTCCGCACCCCATGAGCACCACCGCACCACGGCACCACCGCACGACCCGGACCGGGACGGCGCGCCACCGCGGGGCGCGCCGCCCCGGACCGGCCCACCGCCCGCCCCTTCCGGACCGCCCCTGCGAGGCCCCCGTGACCAGCACCGACCCGCCCGCCCCCGAGGCCCCCGAGGCGATGCCCGCCGAGCCGGCGCCCGCCGAGGCCCCGGAGCCGCGCCCCTCCGCCCCGGCCCGCGCCCGCCGGGGGTTCCGCCGCTGGCGCCGCACCCGGCCGTTCTGGGCCGCGCTGTGGATGGCCCTCGGCGGCTTCGTGATCTTCTTCCTGCCGCTGGCGCCGCTGGGCAGGATCCTCCAGGTCGGCATCGGCGGCATCGCCGGCATGGCGGGCGGCGTCGTCATCATGGCGATGGCCCTGCTCGTCCTCGCCCTGCCGAGCCAGCGCCACACCGCCGGCACCCTCGCCGTCATCGCCGGCGTCGCCTCGTTCCCCCTGTCCAACCTCGGCGGCCTCTTCGTCGGCATGGGCCTCTCCGTCCTGGGCGGCGCCATGGCCTTCGCCTGGCTGCCAGAGAAGCCCGCCCGGCGCCCCGGCCGCCCGGGCCGCCGCCGTGACCGTGTCACCGACGGGACCCCCGCGTCCCCCGCATCCGTTGGGAGCGGCTCCGCATGAACCCCCTCCACGCAGCGCCCCGCACGACGGGCGGCCCGCTCGCCCGGCTCGGCGCCGAAGGCGTCCGCGCCGCCGCCGGCTGGAACGCCCGGATGCTCGCCGAGGCCGCCGACGGCACCCGCCGGGGCACCCGCTGGGGCCGCGGCGCCCTCGCCCTCGTCCCCTCCTGCCTCGCGATCGGCGCGCTCGGCGCGGCCCTCGCGCAGGGCGCCCTCGCCGCCAACTTCAGCGTCACCGGACAGCCGTTCACCCTCACCTCCAACGGCGTCTCCGGCAGCGGCTTCGGCGCCATCGTCAACACCCCCGCCGTGGGGCGCCCCGACGGCACCACGACCACCGACACCGCGATGGCGCGCGTCGGTTTCGCCAGCGCGGGCCTCGCCGGACTGTGCGGGATCGTCCACCAGTCGATCGCGGGCGTGCCGTACTCGCTCCTGCTCACCGGCGGACAGCCGGTGACCGCGACCCCGCCCGCCGCCTTCACCACCGACATCGACGCCTCCAACCTCTACATCCAGGCCACCGAGCTGCAGGCGTACGGCCCCACCACCCTCCAGAACGCGGTCCTCGGCCAGTCCGCCGACCAGGTCACCGTCGCCGGCAAGCCGCTCACCGGGGCGCTCCCCGGCGGCTTCGGCCTCGGCTCGGCGGGCGGCGAGGGCGGCAGCTCCATCCGGCTGCACGGGCTCAACGCCACCGCGTACGACGCCGAGATGGCCGGCGCGCTGGTGCTGCCGAACCTGAAGCTGAGGGTCGTCGCCGGAACGGCCGCCACATGCTGAGCCGGGCCCGCGCCGCGTACCGGTGGTTCCGCGCCTTCCGGCGCACCCGCCCCTTCTGGGGCGCGGTGTGGATGGTGGCCGGCGGCTGGACCGTGCTCAAGTTCTCGCTCAGCTCCGTGCAGCTCATCGTCAGCACCGGCTTCGGCGGCGTCGCGGGCTACCTCGTCGGCGGCGGGATGATCCTCTGCGGGCTCATCCCGCTCGCCGCGCCCCGCCAGCGGTACACCTTCGGCCTCCTCGGCTGCGTCCTCGCCGTGGTCTCCCTCGTCGTCTCCAACCTCGGCGGCTTCCTCCTCGGCATGGCCCTCGGGGTCCTCGGCGGCTCGATGTTGGTCGGCTGGGGCGCCAAGCGCCCGCGCGGAGCGGCGCGCGCCGCGGCCGGAGCCGTACCCGAGGCGGTGGAGGCGTGACGGCCGGGGCGGGCGTACGGGGGCGGCGCAAGGCGGTCGCCGTCGTGGCCGCGCTGCTGCTCGCCGTCGCCACCGCGCTCACCTCCGGCGGGCCGAGCAGCGCCGCCGGCCGCCCGCCTGCGGCCGTGGCACCGCTCGGAGTACCGTTCCTGCCCAGCCCGTACCCGCTCCAGGTGCGCATCGACAGCATGGTCGCCGTCTCCCTGACCGTCGAGAAGGGCGTCACCATCCGGCTCTCCGACGGCACCCCCGTCGTGACGAACAAGTACACCTTCACCAAGCTGCAGATCCGCTCCCACATGAACGTGACCCAGCGGGCCGACGGCCACACCCTCGTCATCGACGTGCCGAACGAGGGCTCGCTCGGCGGCTACGACAGCGCCGGCCGGCCCGAGACCACGACGATGTGGGGGAAGATCGACCGGGTCTGCGTCCGCGTGATCTTCCAGATCTGCGAGGTCCAGGGGCTGCTCGACTTCTTCGGCTCCCTCATCCCGCTCACGGCCGGCGCGGAGGAGTTCGAGGGCGAGATCTACGCCATCAGGACCGTCGACGACCACGCCGCCCTCGACTCCACCGACAACCCCGTCCACCTCCCCGGAACGATCACGGTGACCACGCCATGACCAGCTCCGCACCGCACCGCCCCGAGGGCCGCACCCACTGGCGGCGCACCCTCGCCGTCGCCGTCCCCGCGCTCCTCGCCGCCGGCGGGCTCGGCTCGGCGATGGCCACCGGGGCGCTCGCCGTCGGCCTGAGCGTCCAGGACCGGCCCGTCGACTTCACCACCAGCAGCCTGTACGGCACCCAGTACGGCGCCGCCGTCGTCGACCAGCAGGTCGTACGCCCCGACGGCACGGCCGGCAGCGTGCGGGTGCTGCGGATGGGCTTCGCCGACGGGGTCCTCAACGGGCTCTGCCTCAGCCAGCGCCAGCAGATCGCGGGAGCCACGTACACGCTGCTGCTCACCCTCGGCGACGACAACCCCGGCTCCTGGGAGATCCGCACCCGCAACACCGTCCTCGACCTGAGGAACGCCACCGGCGAACTCGACATGGACGGCATCGTCGACCTCAACGTCAACGGCGCCGACGTCCGCACCGTCAAGGACGCCTCCGGCGCGTACGTGCCCAACCCGCTCGGCGCCCCGCAGCACCGCTTCGGCATCCAGGCCCGCTACGCCAAGTTCGACCGGATCACCGGCACCGCGCAGGACTTCCAGATCCCCGGACTGCTCACCGCGCCCCGGCTCAAGCTCTCCGTGAAGCCCGGCGCGGTCGCCTGCCCCGCCCCCGCCGCGCCCACGGGGACACCGGGCACGCCATGAGGGCTCGACGGCCGGCGGGGGAGGTGGTAGTGATCGTGGCGGCCACTCCGTCGTCGCCTCCGGGAGGAACCCTTTCATGACCACGGCGAAAGACCTGTTCATCCTTGCCATGGACCAGGATCCCGAACGCGCCGTGGGGCAGGGCGACCTCTCGCTCGCCCTCGCGGGAGCCGAACTGATCGATCTCCTCGGCGCGGAGGCCGTCACCGTCGACGACGACCGCATCGTGCCCGGCGGACCCGCGGAGCCGGGCGACCGGCTCCTCGGCGAGGCCGCGGCCGGTCTCACCCGGCAGGCCCCGTACGAGCGGATCGAGGACTGGCTCTGGCGCCGTGGCCGCGACCTCTCGGCCGGTTACCAGACCGCCCTGGAGGAGGACGGCGAGCTGGCGCCGCAGCGCGGCGGCCGGATGCCCTTCGGCAGGAAGCGCGTGGAACCGCTCGACACGCCCGCCCGCCGCCGCGCGGCCGAGCGCTGGGACGAGCGGGAGCCCGTCCTGACCGCCCTCGCCTCGGCCCTGGGCATCGGCGTCACCGCTCCCACCCCCGCCGAGGAAGCCGGCGACGACGCGGACGCGGACGCGGACCAGGGCGAGTTCGCCGTGATCGAGCCCGGCTTCGAGGACGAGGCGGTCACGGCCGTGGTGGCCGCCGTGCACGACGCGGTCATGGAGCTGGAGGCCGTACGCCAGCGCCGCACCATCGAGGCCTCCGCCTTCGCCAACCTCTGGCGCGGCGTCTGAGCGGCCGCCGGGCCGGCCCTCCTCACTCCTGGCCCGCGTCAGGGCGGGGGAGGGCCGCCACCACGCCGGACAGCTGCACCCGCGACCGGATCTGCAGCCGCGCGTAGACGTTCCTCAGATGGTGGTCGATCGTGCGCGGGCTCAGCGTGAGCCGGTCCGCGATCTCCTGATTGGTCGCCCCCTGCGCCGCCAGCCGGGCGATCAGCTGCTGCTGCGGCGTGAGGACGGCGAGGGCGGCCGGGCCGGAGCCGCCGGAGCCCTCGACGCCGCCGGTCGCGCGCAGCTCCCAGCGGGCCCGCTCGGCCCAGCCGACGGCCGCGGCCCGCTCGAAGGTGACCAGGGCGTCGCGCAGCGGACCGCGCGCGTCGCCCGGCCGGCGCCGGCGCCGCAGCCAGGTCCCGTACGCGAGCAGCGTCCGGGCCCGCTCGAAGTCGTTGCCGCAGCCGTCGTGGTGCCGCACCGCCTCGCCGAACCAGTACGCCGTCCGCTCGTCCTCCGCCAGCAGCGCCCGGCAGCGCGCCAGTTGGGCCGGAGCCGCCCGGTCGAGGCCCTGCGCGGCCCAGCCGGCGTACTCCTCCGTCACCTCCCGGGCCTCCGCGCGGCGCCCCGAGGCCGCGGCGGCCTCGACGAAGCAGGGGGCCACCAGCATGCGGAGCGCGAAGTGCCCGCCCCGGGGCCCGGGGCGGACGAGCGGGGCAAGCCGGGCGGCCGCCTGGGCGGCGAGCCCGACGCCGAGCTCCGCCCGGGCGAGCGCCCACTCGGCGAGCGTCGCGGCCTGGACGAGCCCGTGCGCGCGGGCGGTCGCGAGGGCCGCCCCGGCGTGCTCGGCGACCCGCCGCCCGTCCTCCCCGAGGACCGATGCCGCGAGGGCCAGCACGGCGTGCTGATGGGCCGCCACATTGGGCTGGCCGGTCCGTCCGGCGGCCCGCAGCCCCTCCCGCGCGTGGCGCGCGGCCCGGCTGTACAGCCCCGCGCGCAGCTCGGCGTAGGCGAGGTGCTCCAGGGCGCGCGGGACCAGCGTCCCGCGGAGCTCCGCCCGGGCCAGGGCGAGCGCCCGGGCGTGGATCCGGGCCGCGGCGGCGGTGTCGCCCAGCACGAGGGCCGCCGAGCCCGCCCGCAGCAGGAGCCGTGGCTCGGCCTCCGCGCCGTCCCGCGCGACCACGCGCGCGAGCGGCGGGCGGGCCTCGGCGAGCCGTCCGCCCAGGGCCGCCCGCAGCCCGTCGGAGAAGTCGCGCTCCGGGCCCGCGGCGCCCCGCGCGCCGTCCAGCGCCGCCAGGCAGGCGGCGGCGTCACCGCCCGCCCAGGCCGCCTCCATCGCGAGGAACAGCGCGTCGGCCGCCTCGGCCGGCGCCTCGTCCCGTAACAGCCGGCCCGCCTGGAGCAGCGCCTCGTGGGCCTCCCGCACCGGACCGCCGGCCGCCGCCGCCAGGCCCCGCAGGAGCAGGGCGCGGCCCGCGGCGAGCGTCCGCTCCGGGGTCACCGGCTCGGCGCGACGCCGCTCGCCCCAGGCGAGAGCCGGTCCGCCGGGTCCGGCGGCGGCCACGGCGGCGCGTTCGAGGAAGGGGTCGGCGAAGCGCAGGGCGGGGCCGGTGCGCGCGAGGAGCCCGCCGGCGACGAGACCGTCCAGGGCTCTGGCCGGGGTGCGTGCCGCCCGTGCCGCCGTCCGCACCGTCTCGACGGCGGCCACGCCCCCGCCGGACCGGGTCGCCGTGGCCGCCAGGCAGAGCAGCCGGCGCGAGTCGACGGGCAGCGAGGCCAGCAGCCCGCCGTACACCCGGCCCAGCACGTCGTCGTCGACGACGGGATCGGGCAGCGGCGCGCGTCCGGAGAGCCGCTCGGCGTCCAGGCGCCGTACGGCCGCGACGAGCACCCCGGGGTGCCCGGCCGTCTCCTGGAGCAGCCGCTCCCGTACGACGGCGGGCACCGGCACCGGGGACAGCGCGTCGAGCAGCGCCCGCGTCGCGTCCGGCACCAGGCGCCCGAGCCGTACGCTCTCCGCGCCCGGCACCTCCGGCGGCCGGTGGTGCGCGGCCAGCGACACGAGCCAGCCCGGTCCCGCCGGTTCGCGCCACGCGGCGGCGAGCGCGGCCCGCGAGTGCGCGTCCCACGCGTGCAGGTCGTCCAGGCACACCAGCGCGCCGCGCCCGGACAACAGCCCCGCCAGGGCCGCGCCGAGACCGGCCGGTCCGCGGGCCTCCCGCAGCGCCCGGCGGGCGGCCGGCGCCGACGGGGCCAGCGCGCCGAGGAGCGCCCGCACTCCGCTCCACGGCGCCCGGTGGCCGGGCGCGGCCACGCCGAAGGCGGCGCCGGGGAAGCCGCGGGCCGCGCGGGCCAGCAGCGCGGAGCGCCCGGTGCCGGGGTCGCCGGTGACGAGGAGCAGACCGCCGGAGCCGTCCGCGGCGCGGGCCGACAGCCTGGCCACGGCGGCGAGCGGGGCCCCGCACCCGTAGAGCTCGGGGCCTTCGGCGGAGGACGTCGCTCCGATCACCCGGCCCACGCTACCGACCCGTACCGGACCGTGGAAGGGCCCCGGGGCTGGGCACCGGCCCAGTCCCGGGGACGCCGTTCTGTGACCGCGCACAGGGCGCGTGCGGGGCTTCCGCGGGTCAGGACCCGAGCGGGCAGCTGCCCCGGTACTCCTCGATCGTCAGGCTCGGCCGCGGCAGCGGGCACAGGAACTGCTCGTAGCGCACGTCGTCGTCGAGGAAGCGCTTGAGCCAGGAGACGCTGTACTTCGCGATCGTCGTGTCCGACGTGTTCGGGGTGAAGTGCGTCGCGCCGTTGAGTTCCAGGTAGGCCTTGTCGAGGCTGTCCGGGAGGCTCTCGTAGAAGGGTTCCGAGTGGGTGGCGACCGGTGCGACGGTGTCGCCGTCCGCGCCGATGACGAGCGTGGGCGTGGCGATCTCCGGCCAGGTCTTGTCCGTGTTCCAGCCCGTCAGCGGGATGGCGGCCTTCAGGGACGGCCGGCTCTTCGCGGCTTCGAGGGTGCCTCCGCCGCCCATGGAGTGCCCCATCACGCCGAGCCGGCTCGCGTCGATCCGGCCGCGTACGGAGCTGCGCTGCGTCAGGTGGTCGAGGGCCGCGAGGAGCTGCCGCCCGCGGCTGTCCGGCTGGTCGAGCGTGGTGAGGGTGTCGATGGTGAACACCACGAACCCCTGCGACGCCAGGCGCGGCCCGAGCCAGGCGATCGACGACTCGTACGCGGTGAACCCCGGCGAGATCACCACCGCGCCGAAGGTGCCGTCGGCGGTCGACGTGGGGTAGTAGATGGTGCCGCCGCCGAAGCCGGTCGCGGCCAGCGAGGAGACGCCGGTCTGCGCCACGGCGTACGGCCCGCGCAGCGCCTCGATGCTGGACTGGGTCGGGGCGGGACCGCGCTCGTACGGATTCTCCGCTGCCGTCCCGGCGGCCTGGGCGCCGGGCGCGAGCAGCAGGGCGAAGCACGCGGACGCCGCTGCGGCGGCCAGGGAAAGGTGTCGTCTCACGACGAAGCCGTCCTCTCGTGTCATGGGGCACCCGCCTCCGGCAGCGCCGGCCGGCGGGCCGTGTCCTGACGGACGCCGCCACTGTCCAGCCGCCACGGCCCCGGGGCATCGGCGAAACCACCGGCCTCGAAACGGCGCCCGCGGCGGCCGGTTCGTACTCCACGGGAAACGGACCGACGGAAACGGACCGACGGAAACGGACCGACGGGAAAGCGGGGAGACCGGCCCGTCTGGGAGAGGGGTGGAGGAGGTCGTGGCGACCGCTGTGTCACGCCCCGCGTGAGGGGGGATCGCTCCCCGGGATCGTCGAGGCCGACGACCTCGGCACGTACGTCATGAGCCGGAGAGGTCCGCGGTGCACGCGAGGACCCGGCACCACTCGTTCGAGTGAAGCACCCATCCGCCGGGCGGGCGGCGCCGAATGACAGGACGTGAGCATCCTCCGCAGCGGCACCGCCGTCCGGACCACCGGCACCCGGGACGTCCCGGGGTCGCGCGGCACCCCTCGGGGCGCCGGCGCGGGCCGGTCCTCCCGGGCGCGGTGCCCGCGGACGCCGCCGGTCCGGAGCGCGCGGCCCGCAGTCCCGCGGCACCGGACGACGAACTCTCTAGGAGCAACAGACATGACCTCCCTGCGTATCCGCCGTGGCGCCGTCGCCCTGACCGCCGCCGCGGTCCTGCCCCTCTCCCTCGCCGCCTGCTCGGACTCCGACGGCGACACCAAGGCCGCTGCACCCGCGTCCTCGTCCGCCGATCCGACCACCGCCGCCACCCCGGCGGAGGGCGCGACGGCGATGGACGCGCCCTTCGGCCCGGCCTGTGCGGGTGTGCCGAAGGACGGCGCCGGCTCCTTCGAAGGCATGGCGCAGGACCCCGTCGCGACCGCCGCGTCGAACAACCCGGCCCTCTCCACCCTGGTCGCCGCGGTCAAGCAGGCCGGCCTCGTCGACACCCTCAACAACGCGCAGAACATCACGGTCTTCGCGCCGACCGACGACGCCTTCGCCAAGATCCCCGAGGCCGACCTGGACAAGGTCCTCGCCGACAAGGCCGAGCTGACCAAGATCCTCACCTATCACGTGGTCGGCCAGAAGCTCACCCCCGCGCAGCTGGAGAACGGCTCCTTCGAGACCCTGCAGAAGGGCATGATCACCACGAAGGGCTCCGGTGACGAGTACACCGTGAACGACACCTCGAAGGTCGTCTGCGGCAACGTGAAGACGGCCAACGCCACCGTGTACATCGTCGACACCGTGCTCATGCCCCAGTAGCGCCGGCACACGGCCCGGACCTCGGACGGCCCCGCGCCCCTCGGAGAGCGCGGGGCCGTCCGACGTACAGGAGGCCGGTCCTCAGACCGCGCCCGCCCGCAGATCGTCCAGGACCGCGCGGGCCGCCCGCGCACCCGACGCCAGCGCGCCCTGGAGGGACCCCGTCGCCCTGTGGTCCCCGCACACGTACCGGCCGGGAGCCCACCGCACGTCCCGGACGAGCGGCGCCGATCCCGGCATCGCCGGCAGGGCGTCGGTGACGGTGACCCGGTGGACGGGCTCCCAGGCGCCCGTCTCCGTGCCGTACACCTCGCCCAGGGCCCCGACCACGGCGTCCGTCTCCACCGGGCCGGGGCGGCCGAGCACGGACGTCGACACCAGCGCCCGGCCGTCGGCGGAGAACCGGGGCTGGACGGCGGTGAGGACACAGGTGTTGAGGAACCTGCGCCGAGCGTCGACGACCAGCACCGGCTCGTCCAGCGGAGAACGGACGGCGGCGTGGTACAGCGTGGTGACGGTCCGTCCGTCGGGCACGCGCAAGCCCGGCAGCAGCTCACCGGCGATCCGCTGCCCGGTGGCGACGACGACGGCCCGGGCGCGCACCTCGCGCCCGTCCGTGAGGCTGACGCCCCCGGGCGCCAGCGCCGAGACGGCGGTCCCGGTCCGCAGCACGTCCCGTGGCAGCCGGGCGGCGAGCTGCGCGGGCACCGCGCCGATCCCGTCCGCCGGCAGGCACAACGTGCCGCGCAGCATGCTCCGCCACACCAGGTGGAAGAAGCGCGCCGAGGTCTCCAGGCCGTCCTCCAGGAACACCCCGGAGAGGAACGGCCGGAAGAAGGTCTCCACCAGCCGCGGCGACACGCCCGCCGCGGCGAGGGCGCCGAGCGTCGTGCCGTCGGCGCCGCGCCGCAGCACGGACGCCGGCGCCAGCGCGTCCCGTGCCGACAGGGCGGCGAGCGCCGCCAGATCACGTGCCGACGCGAGCCGCCCCGGCAGCAGATCCCGGCTGTCCCGCGGCCGACGCGTCGGGTCCGTGAACCGGCGCGGCCCCCGGTCGGTGTGCACGAGGACCCCCGGCGTGAACGCCCGCAGCCGCAGCGCCTTCAGGTCCACGCGCCGCTTCACCTGCGGATACGAGGTGTTGAACACCTGGAAGCCGCGGTCCGTGGTGAAGCCGGCCACCTGGTCGGTGCGCATCCTGCCGCCGACCGTGTCGCCCGCCTCCAGGAGCAGCACCCGCAGTCCCGCCCCGCACAGGTCGCCCGCGCAGGCGAGGCCCGCGGCCCCCGCTCCGACGACCACCGCGTCGTATCGCGTGCCGTCCTTCGTCCTCTCCATGCCGTCCTCGTTCTCGTGGGTGCGTCGTGAGCGGGTCCGCAGGCCGCCGGGCGTCGCCCGGCGGCGAAGGCCTCGGTTCCGTCCACAGGGTTCTTCCGCCGCGGGACGTCCGGCGGATGCGGTTCCTGACCCTCCTTCCGCGCCCGCGCCTGCCGCATCGGCCCCGCAGTCTGGTGGCCGGGCACGCTCCGCCACCGCCCCTGACCCCTGCCCCCGTCCGTGGACCCGCCGCACCGGGCGGCCGCGGACGGGGGAGCGACTTTCAGGACTGGAGGGAGAGCAGGAGCAGGGGCTGCGTCGTGGGCTGGGCGGAGCCGCCGTCCGGTTCCAGGGTGAGCCCGACCGCCGTGGCGTCGGCGGGATCGCCGTCGACGAGGACGGTGCCGTCGGAGCCGAGGAGCCCGGCGGGCCGCATCGTGCCCTCGTGGTCCAGCCACAGCTGATACGTGTGCCCGGGGGCGGGGGCGGGCAGCCCGGTGGCGGTGAACACGGCCCGGTTCTGCCGGTCCGACGTGACGACCGTGGCGAGGGCGCCGTTGGTCGTCCGCCCGTGCACGGTCCGCGCGTCGGGGGCGGCCAGCACGCCGCTGACCACCTCCAGCCGCCGTTCGGCCTGGAGTGCCCGTCGGCGCGCGTCCTCGTTCCCCTGTTGCTGCCAGGCGGCGAGTCCGGCGAAGGCGACGGCGGCGGCGATGCTCGCGGCGAGCGCGAGCGGCACGGCTCGCCGCCTCAGCCGCCGGGCGATGCCCGTCGCCGGACGGGTGGCGGGGACCCGCGGCGGGAGCTGGCGGACGCCCTCGACGGCGGTCAGCGTCCTCTGCCTGAACTCGTCCGGGAGGTCCTGGGCGACGGCGGACGCGAGGCGCGCGGCCGTCGCCTCGAACTCGGCCACCTCCCCGCGGCACTCCTCGCAGTGCGCGAGATGGGCGTCGAACGCCTCGCGTTCGGCCGCGTCGAGCGCGTGCAGCGCGTAGGGGGCCGTGAGGGAGTGGAGGTCCGGGTGGTGCCGGGTCACGAGGTCACCCCCATGCAGTCGCGGAGACGGATCAGCCCGTCGCGCATGCGTGTCTTGACCGTGGGAAGCGGGGTCCGCAGCGTCTGGGCCACCTCACGGTAGGTCAGGCCCCGGTAATAGGCGAGGGTGACCGCCTGACGCTGGAGCTCGGTGAGACCGCGCAGGCAGCGGCGTACGCGCTCGCTCTCCAGCCGGGTCTCGACCTGCTCCGCCACCTCGTCGAAGGCGATGGTGTGCTCGCGTGCCGCCTGGGTGAGCTCCCGGTCGGAGGCGGCCTGGGCCGACCGGACCCGGTCCACCGCGCGCCGGTGGGCAATGGTCGCCGCCCAGGTGGTCACGGTTCCGGCCGCGGGCTCGTAGCGGGCGGCCTGCCGCCACAGGTCGATCATCACCTCCTGCAGCACCTCCTCGGACTGGGCCCGGTCGCGCACCACCCGCACCACGATGCCGAACACCAGCGGTGCGAGGGCGTCGTAGAGTGTCGCGAAGGCGTCCTTGTCGCCGCGGGCGACCCGTCGCATCACCGCGGCGAGGACGTCGCCCCGGGGGCCGGCCTCCGGGGCGCCGGAGGGCAGGGGCCGGGTCATCGGGCGGGTTCCGGGAGCGGGCACCGGGCGGAGCCGCGGGGGGCGGTCGTCCGGGGAGAACGGGACTGTCGCATGCTGGTCCTTCGCGGGTGCGGCGGGATGTGTCGGTCAGGCCGGTGAGGGGCGACGCGGGGCGCGCGCCGCCTCCCGGACGTTGTTCGGCGCGGACGCTGCCGCGGATGGTCTCGGGCGGGTCACGATTCCGCCCCGGCGCCGCGAGGATGCTGCCTCCGTCGTGTCCCCCACCCATTCGGGTGGTGGCTCCCATCCACCGGGCGGTCGCTGCCGAAGGACGGAGTACGAGCAGCCTCCGGACACCCTCGGCCCCCTCTCCCGCGGCGCCCTGGCCGGCGTGACGGCCGACTGCACCGCCCTCGCGGTGGCCGAGCTGGTCGAGGCCCTGGTGCGGCCGGCCCCGGACCCGTGACGGTCGTCGGCGGCGCGGTCGTCGACCGGACACCGGTGCCGGTGAAGGACTTCGCGGTCCGCACCTTCGGGGAGAGCGGCAAGGCCGTGCTCCAGCCCGGCATCCTCGTCCTGCCGGCACTCTTCGCGGCGGGCCTCGGGATCGTGTCGCTGCGGTACCGGCGCGCGGGTGTGCTCGGCGTCCTGGCGTTCGGCGCGGCCGTCTCCCTCGACATCCGCCGCGACGGCGTCCACCTGTACCTGAAGGCCTCCGCGTCCGGCCCCGTACGTCGTCTGGGGGCGGCGGCCACCCCACCCTCTACGCCCTGCGGAAGGTCTACCTCCTCCAGGGCGCCCTCGTCTTGCTCGTCTCCCTGCCCGTGCAAGCCGGGGGGCCTGCTGCACCGGCCGCTGGAGGCCACGGCCTTCCTCGGGCACGCCCTGTGGGCGCCCGGGCGCGCCTTCGAGGCGGTGGGCGACCACCAGCTCGCCCGGTTCAAGCTCGTCTCCCCGCTCGTCATGAGCGCCCTGCTCATCTGGGGCAGCGGCAAACGGCTCCTGGAGGCCCACATGGCCGACCGGCCCGGGCACGCCGCCTACCGGGCCCCGCACCGGCGGCTTCGTTCCCCTGCCGCCCAGGACGCCCCGGCCCGGCGCCGCGGACCGTCCCCGCCCCTGACGGACCGCGCGGTTCAGCCCCTGCCGCGCTCCGCCGCCTCCGCCTCATCGGCCCGCTCCCCGTACAGCCGGGCGACGACGCCGAGCGCCTCGCGCAGGCCGGCGGGGCGCACCATGCCCGGGGCGGGCGTCCGGCCGAGCCAGCCGGGGCCCGCGAGGAGGACCAGGGCAGCGGTGCGCGCGCCCCGCACCCCGAACGTCGTCCCGGCGACGTGCCGGGCCAGCGCGTGGTTCGCGGTGGAGCGTGCCTGGGACCACAGGACGACGGCGGCCGGTCCGGAGCGCCGCACGGCCGCGTCCAGGGCCTCGGCGGGAACGGCCGCGCCGAACATCCGGGTCGGCAGGGACCGTTCGGCCAGCCCGGCGGCGAGCGCCTCCAGCGGCAGTGTGTGCTGCTCCGAGGGGACGCACGCCAGCAGGACCGGCGGTGCCGGGGACGCCTGCGCCGGCCCGGTGACGGCGGCCCGCCGCAGCGCGGTGGAGATGTGCCAGGAGAGCAGGTGCTCGACCTCGACGTAGCGGTCGCCGGACGATTCCCACTTGCGGCCCACGGCGTGCAGTGTCGGGGCCATGATGTCCTCCCAGGCGGTCACGAGCCCGTGCTCCGCGAGCGCCGCCTGCAGCAGCGCCTCCATGGCCGGCCCGTCGAGGCGTACGGCGGCACGGGCGAGCCCGCGGCACTCTTGCCGCACGTCGCCCAGCGGCAGACCGCCCCCGCCCGCCGGACCCCGCGCCGTCACCGGCTCCGCCGGATGCGGACCCGGCGCCGTCTCCGTCTCCGTCTCCGCCGTACGCCGCACCGCCGACGCCGCCGCCGCCTCCGCGACGGGCACGACGGATGCGACCGTCCCGTCGTCCTCCACGGATGCCCGCACCTCGCGGGCGGCCCGCGCCGCCTCGGCGGGCGGGACGCCCGACGCCGTCAGGCGGCACATCTCCTCCAGCATCGCGACGTCCTCGGGCCCCCACCGCCGGTGCCGTCCGTCCCCGCGGACGGCGGGACCGATTCCGTACCGCCGGTCCCAGGACCGCACGGTGGTGGGGGAGACCCCCAGACGGCGGGCCACGGCGCCCGTGGTGATTCCGTGCGCGGTGTCGTGCATGCTCACCACCGTACGATGCGGAAGCGATGCGAGCTGGGCGGCGCGGTCACGGGCGCCACGCCTCGGCGGCCGCCGGCAGGCGGGTGACCGCACCGCCGGCCAGCCCCTCGAACTCCCCGCGCAAGAAGGGTGCGGCCAGCCGGGGCGTGTTCCGCCACCGCGCTCCCGGCCGCACCGGCCCGTCGTCGAGCCGCACGCAGCGGACGGTGCCGGTATCCCACTCCTCTGTCCGGGCGAAGTCCTCCAGATAGGCCACGACCTCGGCCCATGGGCGCCGCACCACCATCACCCGCTCCACGCTCACCACCGCAACGGCCCTCCTTCCGCTGTCCGCGGGGCACGCGACGGCCCCGGTCGTCAGGGATTCCGGCCGCCGGGCCCGACCGGATGCGCCGACCGCGTGCGGGGGGCGACAAGCCGCATCGATCGTGCACCGCTGGTGGGGGCGCCGCGGAACTCTGCGGGCACGGGCGAACTTCCCGTTCGCGGGCCCCCCGGGACGCCTCCGGAGGAATAAGGTCCGCGCCATCACCGGCGCGGGCACATCGGCGTACCCCTTATCGATGCAGCATCGACGCGTCTGGCAACCGCGGCCACCGGCGGGAGACGGTGGAGAGCCGGCGGCGTCCGGCCGCCCCACTTCCAGGGAGAGATCGTGAGCGTGCCGTTCGTACCCCCTGAGGAAACCCCGCCGTCCGAGGGCTCCACCTCCTCGGCGCACCCCGAACGCGCCGACGGCGGCATCTGGGAGCATCCGATGATCTGGGTCTCCGTCATTCTCTTCGGCGCCGTCCTCGGCGGACTCTTCTTCCTGTTCCGGGCCCTCGGCCTCTGACCCCGCCGCCGGGTCACGTCCCGCGGACGGGGAACCGTACCGGCAGACCGGGCGGCACCTCCGCCGGCAGCTCACGCAGCGCACACGACCGGCCGAACCCGGCGGGCGACCGGAGCCTCCGGCCGGTGCTGCGTCGTGCCGTCACCGCGGCGCCTCCACCGCGGTCACGACCAGGTCGTTCTGGTACCCGCCCTCGTCCCGGAGGTACCGGCCGGCGCAGGTGATCGGCGTGAGGACGGGTGATCCCTCGGGTCGGAACACACCGGACGCCGCCAAGGCATCCTTGGCGATCATGCGCCGTGCCGTGACGCGAGAGGAGGCCGTGGTCCCGTCACGCCTGCCCACGACCACGCGATCGCCCTCCCGTAGGTCGGCGAGGGCGGCGAGCGGCCCGCGACCCCGGCCGGTGGCGTCGACGTGACCGACGAGCACCGAGGAGCCGGCCGGCGCGCCGGGAGCGGGGGAGAAGCGGTACCGGCCCACCCGGCCGGGGTCCCTCCACGAGCTTCGGTAACGCCGTCGCGGTGAACACCCGGAACACGTACACCCGGAAGCCGGCCCTGACGGGGCCCGGCGTCATCCCGTCACGCGCGGAGGCGGCGAAGCCATGGCGGCGGGCGGTGGCCTCGAAGGACGGTTTCCACGCGCTTCGGCATACCTGCGCCTCGATCATGCCGGAAGCCGGAGGGCCCGTCGTGACCCTGGCTCGATGGCTCGGCCACTCCTCGTCGGCGATCACTCTCGGTTACGCTGCTCACTCATGCCGGAGCCGGCAGCAAGGCACGTGGCACCATCGACAAGCTGCTGGGGGAGCGGGGGAGACCGGCTCGTCGGCCGAAACTCCCCAGATTCCCCGCGCACCGTCGACCGCCGATTCCTGCCTCTGCATTCCGGAGGAGTCGTCCGTGGATTGTAAGGCTGAAGAGATGGGTGGCCTGGGAAATTGTTGGAAGAGGTTGTAGCGACCCGCTATGTCACGCCCCTGCGTGAGGGCGGATCGCTCCCCGGGATCGTCGAGGCCGACGACCTCGGCACGTACGTCATGAAGTTGTCCACCTGGTGGCGCTGACCTGCATCGATGCGGCTGTGCCCGCCCCTGACCTGCGCGGATGGATCTTTCAGCGTCTTTCGGGATCGTGCTGCGTTACGCGGCCGATCCTCCCCACGCGCTCCCCAGGCCCGTCGATACTCCCCAGATTCTCCCCAAGGAGTGCCGTTGCGGCGGGCTGTGGTGGCACGGCGAGGTCGACCCGTCGGAGGCGCCGTCAAAGGCATGCTGAGTCACCGTCTGTAGGGCAGCGCCGAAGCGCCGGGAGGGTGAGCGCAAGGCGTTGGCCGGAGTGCTCCTGCCCGGCCCGCGGGCTTGTCGTCGACGCTTTCCGACGCCCCAAGAAGCCCCGTGATGTTGGTGGTCACGGGCGGTAGACCAGTTCCAGGATGACGGCTGCGATGAGTTGCCACGCGCCGACGGCGAGCAGCCACATGCTGTCGAGGGCGAGCCCGACGGCGCTCGTGAGGGATGCGCCGACGAAGAGCGTGCGGGAGAGGCGGCGCACGCGGTGGTCGGAGGGCAGGCGTCCGTCATGAGGGCTCATGGGGCGCACTGTAGGGCTGCGGTCGGGCGGGACTGCCGATGCCCGGGAAGTCTTCACACCACTCTGATGCCCCCGTGCTGGGTGGAGGCGGGCGTCAAGGAGTTGTCAGGGGAAGGAGGGGTGGCGCCAAGAACGCGCCAGGGAGGGCGGACAGGGCCGGGAGGCGGGCGGAAGCTGAGCGGAGCCCGATCCGAAGGAGTCCGTCCGCATGATCACCGTGACCGCTGAGAAGGGCGCCGTGCCCGGCGCCGAGGAACCGCCCGATACCGGCGCGCGGCACAAGCTGACCGCCGTCACCGGGCTCGCGGCCCTGTCCCTGGACGCGATGGCGTCGGTGGCGTACGGGCCCGAGGCCATCGTGCTGGTCCTCGCGGCCGCCGGTGGCTACGGGCTGGGGTTCACGCTGCCGGTGACGCTCGCCATCGCGGGGCTGCTCGCGGTGCTGGTCGCCTCGTACCGGCAGGTCATCGCCGCGTTCCCGGACGGCGGCGGTTCCTACGCCGTGGCGAAGGCGCACCTGGGGCGGCGTACGAGCCTGGTCGCGGCCGGTTCGCTGGTCCTCGACTACGTCCTCAACGTGGCCGTGGCCGTCACCGCCGGCGTGGCCGCGCTGACGTCCGCCTTCCCGGGCCTGTACGGCGACCGGTTGGTGATCTGCCTCGGTGTCCTGGTGCTCATCACGGCCGTCAACCTGCGCGGGATCGTCGACTCGGCCCGCGCCTTCATCGTCCCCACCGCCGTCTTCGTCGGAGCGATCCTCGTCGTGATCGCCGTCGGCCTGTTCCGCGACGCGCCCGTCTCCACCGCGGCCTCCGACGGGCACACCTCCGTCCTTGCCGACAACGCCACCACCGTCGGCGCTCTGCTCCTCCTCAAGGCGTTCGCCTCCGGCTGCTCCGCGCTGACCGGTGTGGAGGCGATAGCCAACGCGGTGCCGTCCTTCCGGGCACCGGCCGCCCGACGTGCGATGCGGGCGGAGGTGGCGCTGGGCGGGCTGCTGGGCGTGATGCTGATCGGTCTGTCGGTGCTCATCTCCCGCTTCGGGCTCCAGCCGGTGGAGGGCGTCACCGTCCTCGCCCAGCTCACCGACGCCTCCCTCGGCCACAACGGGGCCTTCTACGTCGTCCAGTTCGCCACCATGGTGCTGCTGGCCCTCTCGGCGAACACGTCCTTCGGCGGTCTGCCCGTCCTGCTGAAGCTGCTGGCCCGTGACAACTACGCACCGCACGTCTTCGGCCTGAAGGCGGACCGGCAGGTGCACCGGCACGGCGTGGTGTGGCTGGCGGTGGTGTCGGCGGCGCTGCTGGTCTTCTCCGGCGGCGACACCAATACCCTGGTGCCGCTCTTCGCGATCGGCGTCTTCGTCGGATTCACGATCGCCCAGAGCGGCATGGTCCTGCACTGGCGGGCCACCCGGCAGTGGGGCAGGGCCTTCCTCAACGGTCTCGGCGCCGTCCTGACCGGTGTCTCAGCGGTTGTCGTCACCGCCACCAAGTTCCACGACGGGGCCTGGCTGATCGTGGTCGCCCTGCCCGCACTCGTCCTCGCCTTCGAGACCGTCCACCGCGCGTACGGGCGGATCGGTGAGCGCCTCGGCGTGGGCAGGATCCCTGAGCCGCCGCACCGTGAGCGCTCCCTGGTCCTGGTCCCCGTCTCCTCGCTCACCCGGCTCACCAGCGAGGCCCTCACCACCGCGGTCTCCCTCGGCGACGAGGTCCGCGCGGTGACCGTCTGCCATCCGGACCCCGAGGACCTCGCGGCCACCGAGGCTCTGGAGCGGGACTGGGCCCTGTGGAACCCGGGGGTCGCCCTCGTCCGGCTCCCTTTCGAACGCCGCTCGCTCGGCCGGCCCATCAGCGCCTACGTGCGCGCACTGCGCGACGCCGACTCCGCAACCCGTGTCACCGTCCTCATCCCTGAGGCCGAGCCCGAGAGCCTGTGGCAGCGGCTGCTGCAGAACCAGCGCGGCGCCGTCGTCGCCCATGCCGTACGCCGGGACACCGACGCCGTGATCTGCCGACTGAGGTTCCGGCTCCGGGATCGCTAGCCGGCTGGATCGTGTCCGCCATGACTCCGACGCGGACATGCCGCCGGATGTGGACCCCGTCGCCACGGGTTTCACGACCGGCCGCTTCACCAGGGCCGATGGGCGGCCGCCCGGTCAGCCGACGTGGACGCGGGGGCGGCGGTCGCGGTCGGACTCGGCCTCGCGGAGGATCTCGCGGGTGACAGGGGCGATCTCGCCCTGACCGAAGAGGAAGAAGCGCAGGAAGTTGGCGAACGGGTTGCCCTCGGTCCACTCGAAGTAGACGTGCGGGCGGACGCCGGTCATGTCCCGGGCGTGGAGCAGGAGGGCCGCGAGGGCGTTGGGGACGGAGGAGGACTCGACGGTGAGCACGCGGTAGCGGCCGTGCATGACCTCGCCGCGGACGGTGAGGCCGGCCTCGAACTCGGAGGGGTCGGTGACGGTGACCTCGATGAAGACGAAGTCCTCGGTGCCGGGCAGGTCGTTGTCGGCGCGGATCTGGTCCTTCTTCGACCGGTACTCTTCCGCGTCGCGATTGTCCGGCTCGTTGGCGATGAAGCGCGGGGTCCGGCTGGCGATGTCGCGGATGAACCGCTCGGCCATGTCGTCGAGCTCGACGTGGGTGACCCGCAGCTCGAAGGCGCGGCCGAGCCGGGAGAGCAGCGAGATCAGGATGATGCCGGCGATGAAGCAGGCGCCGATCTTCACGCCGTCCGGGCGTTCGATGACGTTGACGACCGTCGTGTAGAGGAAGACGACGGAGATGATCCCGAACCCGATCGTCCAGCCGCGCTGCCCTGCCTTGCGGGCCGCGATGGTCACCGCGATGGCGGCCGAGCAGATGAGCACCAGGACGCCGGTGGCGTAGGCGCCGCCCTGGGCGTCGACGTCGGCGTCGAAGATCCACGTCACCAGGAAGGCGACCAGGGTGAAGACGATCACCATCGGGCGGACGGCCCGCGCCCAGTGCGGAGCCATGCCGTACTTCGGCAAGTAGCGCGGCATCAGGTTGAGCAGGCCGGCCATGGCGGAGGCGCCCGCGAACCACAGGATGAGGATCGTGGAGACGTCGTAGACGGTGCCGAAGGCGTTCCCCAGGTACTCGTGGGCGAGGTAAGCCAGGGCGCGGCCGTTGGCCTTGCCGCCGGACTCGAACTCCTCGTGGGGGATGAGCACGGTGGTGATGAAGCTGGTGCAGATCAGGAAGACGCTCATGATGAGCGCGGCGGTCGTCAGCAGCTTCTTGGTGTCCCGGATCCGGCCGGCGGGCCTGGCCTCGGTGTCGTCGGGGTCGCCCTTGACGTGCGGCATGACGGCGACGCCGGTCTCGAAGCCGGACAGGCCGAGCGCGAGCTTGGGGAAGACGATCAGCGCGACGCCGATCATGACGAAGACGTTGCCGTGCTCCTGGGTCAGGGCGGCCGTCCAGTCGGTGACGACGTGGCCTTCGGTGATCACCTGCCACAGCCCCGTGACCACGACGACCGCGTTCAGCGCGAGATAGATCCCGACGAGGGCGACGGCGACGCCGATCGCCTCCAGGAAGCCCTTGAGGAAGACCGCGCCGAGCAGCGCGATCAGGATCATCGTGATGATCACCTGCTTGTCGTGGAGCGCCGACTCCAGGTGCGGGTTCTCCACCAGGTGGGTGGAGGCGTCGGCCGCCGACAGGGTGATCGTGATCAGGAAGTCGGTGGCCGCGAAGCCCAGCAGGGTGAGGACGAACAGCTTGCCCTTCCAGAAGGACAGCAGGCGCGACAGCATCGCGATCGAGCCCTCGCCGTGCGGGGACTCCTCCGCCACCCGCCGGTAGACCGGCAGGGCACCCGCCAGCGTCACGATCACCAGGACGATCGTCGCGATGGGGGAGAGGAGCCCGGCGGCCAGGGCGGCGATGCCGGGCTGGTAGCCGAGGGTGGAGAAGTAGTCGACGCCGGTCAGGCACATCACGCGCCACCAGGGCTGCCCCTTGTGCCCGGCGTCCTGGGCCGTCTCCTTCAGGCGGGAGGGTTTGCCCTTGCCCATGTCGGACAGCCCTTCCAGCATCCACGCGCGCAGCCTGCTGCCGCGCGTCTCGTCCGTGGTGGCCATGGGGGTGCTCCTGGGGTCTGCTCGAGGAAGGGATTCCGGCCGCTGGTCGCGCGGCCGAGCCAGCGTAAGCAGCGGGTGAGAGGGTCCACCCGTCGAGCGCGTCAGGGAAGCGTCAAGATCCGCCGGTCGGGCGTCACCTTCCTCACACCGGGCGCAGCCTTGAGGCGTACCCGGCGTATGGGGGGCCACCGAGGAGGCCGACGATGCGCATGCCGTTCCGGGACGTGGCCGCCGTGGCGGCCGCGGTCATCGCGCCCTTCCTGGTGGCGCTCGCGTTGCTGCCGGTCCGTGCGAGCGTCGCTCCCACCAACCTCGCGTTGGTGCTGGTCGTCGTGGTCGTCGCTGTCTCGGCGCTGGGGAACCGGTGGGCCGGCGCCCTTGCCGCGGTGTCGGCGGTGGCCTGGTTCGACTTCTTCCACACCGAGCCGTACCAGAGCTTCGACATCCGGGACCGGGCTGACGTCGAGACGGCGCTCCTGCTGCTTGTCGTCGGTCTGCTCGTGTCCCAGCTCGCCGCCCGGGCCCGCGTGATGCGGTCGGTCGCGGGCACGGACGCGGAGCACCTGGAGCGTCTGCACCGCACGATCCGCCTGATGCGCTCGGGCGGCGGCACGAAGGCCGAGCTGATCGACCGGGTGCGGCGGGACCTGGCGGAGGTGCTGGAGCTGCGGGAGTGCCGGTTCACCCGCGACGCGGAGACCGTCGGTTCTCCGCCGCCCAGACTGCAGACGGACGGGTCGGTGCGGGTGGAGGGCTGGATCTGGGACCTGGAGCGTCAGGGGTGGCCGGACGGGGAGACCGAGCTGCCGGCGGTGGCGGGCGGCATGGTGCGGGGTCGGTTTCTGCTGACGCCCGCTCCCGGAGCCGTACCGGTCCCGGTGGAGGCGCGGCTCGTCGCCGTCGACCTGGCGGGACTCGCCGCGGTCGCGCTCGAAGCCTGGGGGCCGCTAGTCCAGACCGGAGACCCTGAGGACGGTGCGGGCCGTCTCGGAATGGACGTGTAGGGCGAGCCGCGCGAGGTCGGCCGTGCCGTGATCCAGAGTGCCGTGCGCGCGGGACGTGCGAGCGTCCGCTTCGACGCGTAGCCACAGGGCGGGGTTGGCGAGGAGGACGCGGAGGTCGACCTCGGCGCGGCCGCCGTCCTCGTCCCGCAGCGCGAGGCGTCCGGCGGTGTCCGCCGGCCAGGCGACCGCCACGAGCCGGTCGGTGCGCACCGTCCGGGTGACCCACAGGCCCCGCACCGTCAGGAGGCCCGGCGCGGCGCTCACCCGGGCGGGCAGCAGGATGACCAGCAGGAGCACGCACAGCGTGATGCAGCCCAGGGCTCCCGGCAAGGTCAGGCCGTGCGGGGTTCCGGCATCGACGACCAGCGCGACGCCGAGCAGGAGACCCGAGCAGAGCAGGGCGGCCCGGGCCTCACCGGGCCATCCGGCGTCGTGCAGCACGTCGGCGGCGGGGCGGGGAGAGGGGAGCGGTGGCTGCATGGCGCTGACGCTAGGGCCGGGCACCCCGCGTGCGCGGTGTGGGCTACGCGCTGTTTACGCGGCGGCCCGCAGATTTGACGTGCCGCTGACGGCGGTGTGCGGGCCGGTGGTGTGGTGGACGTACTCGCGGTGGAGTCGGAACCCGGCGGTCCAGGCGAGCAGACGGCTCGCCCGGTTCTCGCGGGAGCAGCTCCAGGTGGCGGTCCGGCCGCGGGCCGCGATGTCGGCGGTCAGGCCGGCGACGCAGGCGAGGGCGAGGTGCTGCCGTCGCTCGGCGGGGTCGGTGGCGCAGGCCACGTCCTCGTACCGGCTGCCCGTGAAGCGGGAGCAGGCCACGGCCAGAACCCGTTCCTTGCGGAAGGCGGCCCAGCCGTGCCCGGAACGGGCGAGGCCGTCGGGACCGCCCCAGGTGGCGAAGGGCCGGCCGAGGGAGAGACCGGCTGCGGCGAGTGCCGGGCCGTCCTCCGCGCGCAGGCGCCGGACCGTCGTCCCGTGGGGGACCCGCGTCGCGGCCGCCTCCGCCTGTTGTACGTAGAGCATGCGGTCCCACGGGTGCAGGAGGTCGAAGGCGGCGGCGAGCACGGGCAGGAAGCGGGGGGACGCTTCGACGCAGTGGCCGGCCAGCGGGGCGAGATCGGAGGGGGCGAGGGCGGTGGGGTCGCCGGCCAGCAGGGCATGGCGGCCGCTGGTGACGGCGATGACGCGGGGGTGGACGACCCGGTCGGTCCACCAGGTGCCGTGGCCGGTGGCGAGGACGTGCTCGGCCAGGGTCGCCGTGCCGGGCGCGCCGGTGGGGAAGGCCCGCGCGGCGGAGGGCGGCTGGTGGGCGGGGTGGGGGATCACGGGAACCTCCGGGAGTACGGGGAGCGGGGCGGCCCGCCGTCGTGGTGCGGGCCGCCCCGTGGTGGGAACGGCGGGAGAGGGTCAGCTCTGGCCGGCCTTGCGGCCGTGGTTCGCCTTCTTCCTGCGGCGGGCCTTCTTCTTGCGGGCGCGCTTCGACATGTCCGGTGCCCCCTTCAGGCGTTCTGGCCGACGAGGAGGTCGGCGAGCTTGGTGAGGCGCTTGACGCTGCGTTCCTCCAGGGCGATCGGTGCCGGGGTGACGCGCTGGTCGCGGTCGTAGTAGGCGCCGTTGACGATCTCGGTGGCCGGGTCGCAGAGGCGCACGACATGGGCGGCGCCCTCGGCCGGGGCGACACCCTCGTGCGCGTAGAGGGGGAGGAGGCTGGTGGCGCAGATGCCGGGGTGGACGGAGACGGCGGTCACCCGGGGATCGGCGGCGAAGACGGTGAGGGCCAGCTGGGACTGGGCGTAGGCGGCGAGGCGGGAGTAGCGGCGGACGCGGTTGGGGTCGTTCCACTGGATGGAGCCGGTGCGGTGGAGCACGGAGGAGACGTTGACGACCCGGCCGCCGGGGTCGCTGGTGAGGGCGGGTTCGAGGAGGTGGGTGAGGAGGTAGTGGGCGAGGAAGTTGACCTGGAAGGCGATCTCGTTGCCGTCGGCGGTGACGGTGTGGCGTTCGGGCGCGGCCATGCCGGCGTTGTTGACGAGCACGTCGAGGCGCGGGTGCTCGGCCAGGACGCGGTGCGCGAGGCGCTCGACCTCCTCCAGGCGGGTGAAGTCCGCGCCGAGCGGGTGCAGGCGGGCCTCGTCGATGTCGGCCAGGGTGATGAGCCGGTCGGTGGCGGCGTGAGCCTCCTCGGCGGTGCGGCCGTGGACGAGGACGGTGGCGCCGCGCTCGGCGAGGATCCGGGCTGTCTGGTGGCCGATGCCGGAGGTGGCGCCTGTCACCAGGACGGTGCGGGAGGAAAGGTCGGAAACGGACATGACTGGTCAGTCCCTCACGGGTTTCGAAGGTGTTCGGGTACGGAGAAGGGGCGCCGGACGCGAGAGGTCACGACGCCCCGTGGCAGGGCCGGAGAGGATCAGCGGCGTACTGCGGTCTCCGGGCAGCGGGGCTCACGACGGGGCGCCCGATGAGGCGGCCGGTCGAGCAGGAGCCACGCGCTGTCCATGCTCTCCATCGAAGCCTCAGGGCGATTCGGCCGCAAGCTCAACCGGCTTTTTCTGACGCAGTCCTGATGGTCTTTCACCCGAGTCCGGGGACGGTCGAGACGAGCAGGTCGATGGCCTTGATGCCGACGAAGGGCAGGGCCAGGCCCCCGAGCCCGTACACGAGCAGGTTGCGGCGCAGCAGCTCGTGCGCGGACGCCGGGGTGTAGCGGACGCCGCGCAGGGCGAGCGGGATCAAAACCACGATGATCAGGGCGTTGAAGATGATCGCGGAGGTGATCGCCGAGGTGGGGCTGCTCAGCCCCATGATGTTCAGTGCTTCGAGCCCCGGGTACGCGCCCGCGAACATCGCGGGGATGATCGCGAAGTACTTCGCGACGTCGTTCGTGATCGAGAAGGTGGTCAACGCTCCACGGGTGATGAGGAGTTGCTTGCCGATCTCGACGATCTCGATGAGCTTGGTCGGGTTGGAGTCGAGGTCGACCATGTTGCCGGCCTCCTTCGCGGCCGACGTGCCCGTGTTCATTGCCACGCCGACATCCGCCTGCGCCAGCGCCGGGGCGTCGTTGGTGCCGTCACCGGTCATCGCGACCAGTTTTCCGCCCTCCTGCTCCTTTCGGATCAGGGCGAGTTTGTCCTCGGGGGTGGCCTCGGCGAGGAAGTCGTCGACGCCGGCCTCGTGGGCGATGGCCCGGGCCGTGAGCGGGTTGTCCCCGGTGACCATGACGGTACGGATGCCCATGCGGCGCAGCTCCGCGAACCGTTCCCGGATGCCCTCCTTCACGACGTCCTTGAGGTGGACGATCCCGAGCACCCGCGGGCCGTCGCCGTCGTGAAGGGCCACGAGGAGGGGCGTGCCGCCGGCGTCCGCGATCGCGTCGGACCAGTCTCGGGCCTCGGGCGGCACCGCGCCCCCGTACATCTCCACCCAGGCGACGACCTGGGCCGCGGCCCCCTTGCGGATGTGGCAGGCGCCGCCGTCCCAGCGCAGGTCGACGCCGCTCATCCGGGTCTGCGCGCTGAACTCCACGAACCGGGGGTTCGCCAGTTCGCCCTCGGCGGGAGCCTCCAGACCGTACTGCCGCCGGGCGAGCTCGGCCACGGACCGCCCCTCGGGGGTCTCGTCGGCGAGCGAGGAGAGCTGGGCCGCGTCGGCCAGGAGGGCGGCCTCCACACCTGGGAGCGGGATGAAGGCGGCGGCCTCACGGTTGCCGAGGGTGATCGTGCCGGTCTTGTCGAGGAGCAGGGTGTTCACGTCACCTGCCGCCTCGACGGCCCGGCCCGACATGGCGAGGACGTTGCGCTGCACGAGCCGGTCCATGCCGGCGATGCCGATCGCGGAGAGCAGGGCCCCGATCGTGGTGGGGATGAGCGTGACGAGGAGGGCGACGAGGACGGTGGTGGACGGGGCGGCGTTTGCGTATCCCGCCATCGGCTTCAGTGCGACCACCACGAGGATGAAGACGACGGTCAGGGCGGAGAGAAGGATGTTGAGGGCGATCTCGTTCGGGGTCTTCTGCCGTTCCGCGCCCTCGATCAGGGCGATCATCCGGTCCATGAAGGAGTGCCCGGGCCGGGACGTGACCCGTACGACGACCCGGTCCGAGAGCACCGTCGTCCCGCCCGTGACCCCGGAGCGGTCGCCGCCGGCCTCGCGGATCACGGGCGCGGACTCGCCGGTGACGGCTGACTCGTCGACCGAGGCGATCCCGGCGACGACGTCGCCGTCCGCCGGGATCAGCTCGCCCGCCTCGACGAGGACGAAGTCGAACTGCTTGAGGTCGGTCGCGGCCACCGCCTCCGTCGCGGCGCGGTCGACATCGGTGCCGTACCGCCAGTGGTTGAGGCGCAGCGCGACCGTGTCCGTCCGGGCCCTGCGCAGCGACTCGGCCTGCGCGCGGCCCCGGCCTTCGGCGACGGCCTCCGCGAGGTTCGCGAAGACCACGGTCAGCCAGAGCCAGACGCTGACCGTCCAGGTGAACACGGTCGGGTCGAACAGCGCCGAGAGCGTGGTCAGCGCCGAGCCGACGGCCACCACGAAGAGCACGGGCTTGCGGACGAGGGTGCGCGGGTGCAGTTTGCGCAGCGCCTCGGGGAAGGACTTCACGAGCTGCACGGGGTCGAGGAGCCCGCCGTGGCCCGCCCGCCGGCGCCCGGGACGGAAGCGGGGGGCGGGGTTGCGGGGCGGGGCCGGCGGGGGGCCGGGGAAGGGCGGTCCGTCGGAGTACGGTGAACCGGCAGGGACCTGCGGGCCGGTGGAAGTGGGCGGGCCGGCGGGAGGGTGCGCCGGTTGGGGCGCGGCGGAATGCATCGCGGAAGACCTTCGGGAAGATCCCGGCCGTCCGTGCGGCGGAGGCCGAGGAGAAACGGCTGGGCCCCTCCCGGGAAGAAGTCCCGGAGGAGTGGACTGTCCGGCCCGCGCCTACGGGTGCCGGGCCGTGTGGACCCGGCACCCGGGGTGCGGCTGTGGACGGACAGCGCGGTCGCGACGCGGGGGCACGGACGCCGGATGGGAGGGCGGTCCGTGCCCCCGCGGCCGGGACGATCAGGCCACTGACGTCCCTGGGCCGGTGAGCGACCGAGGATGAATCTAGACGCTCGACGCCCGGGTGAAGCCAAGTCGGCGCAGCCTTTGACGAGCCTCTTACGAGCCGTTGGACGTGCTCGTCAAGGTCCCGTCAAAGCGAGGTGACCTGATGTCAGAACGGCGTCAAGAAGGCCGGATCTCCGCCCGGTCGTGGCACAGGATGATCTCCTCACGGGGGATCGGACGACCGTTCGAACGCATGGGGTGGGAGGGGCGTGCCGCCGAGGCGGCGCGCATGGTCCGTGACCGACGGCCCGGACCGACACCTCGGTACGAGCGAGCGGGACCGTCCGACGAGAGGGACGTTCCGGCCCGCGGCACCAGGGGGTGGCCGCGGGCCGGACGAGCCCTCCTGTACGACAGCCACCCCCTCCTGTGCACAGACATCCGGACCGGGATCGGCGGACGTGCGCGCCCGGCCGTGTGAACCGCCCGTACGGGAACCGTCAAGGCCCCGTCAGCTTCCGGGGCGCGGTCGACAGGACGACGTCAAGGTGGGCGGGCTGCCGCCCGGTGCGGGCTTCGATGGCAGTGGGCGACCGCGTTCCGGCGCCCTTCGTGTGCCGGCATCGGCCGTACCCCATGGGGAGTTGGTCTTTCGTGAGTGTCGAGAACGTCGTCGGTCTCGTCGTCGCCCTGAGTCTCGTCGGTTACCTGGTGGCCGCGCTGATCCGCCCGGAGAAGTTCTGAACCGTGCCGGGCGTCCGGCGACGCAGTCGCTCACCGGGCGCCCGCAGCCGGGCCCGTCCGCCGGACGCCGGGGACGGCTCAAGGTGCTCGTCGGCGCCGCGCCCGGCGTCGGCAAGACGTACCGGATGCTCGACGAGGGCCACCGCAGGGCGGCGCGGGGGACGGACGTGGTCGTCGGCGCCGCCGACTGCCGCGGCCGACCGCACACCGAGGCACTCCTCGACGGCCTGGAGCTCCTGGGACACCGGGACGACGCGGCCTTCGGCCGTCCCGCGGACGGTCACGGCGGCTTCGACCTGGACGCCGCACTGCGCCGCCGCCCCGGACTGCTCCTCGTCGACGACCTGGCCCACACCAACCCGCCCGGTCACCGCAACGCCCGCCGCTGGCAGGACGTCGAGGAACTCCTCTCGGCCGGCGTCGACGTCCTGACGACCATCGACGTCCAGCACCTGGAGTCCCTGAGCGACGTCGTCGAGACGATCACCGAGGTACCGCCCGGCGACGGCGTCCCGGACGGCTTCGTCCGCGGTGCCGACCAGATCGTCCTCGTCGACGTGGATCCTGAGGACCTGCGCCGGCGGATGGCGCACGGGAACATCCACCCCCCGGAGATGGTGGACGCGGCCCTGGCCAGCTGGTTCCGCCCCGGCAACCTCACGGCCCTGCGGGAACTCGCCCTGCTCTGGGTCGCCGACCAGGTCGACGACGCCCTTCGGAGATACCGCACCGAGCACGGCATCGGCGGGATCTGGGAAGCCCGGGAGCGCGTGGTCGTCGGACTGACGGGCGGCCCGGAGGGCGACACCCTCGTACGACGCGCCGGCCGGATCGCCGCCCGGTCGGCCCGCGGCGAACTGTCGGCCGTACACGTCGCGCGGGGCGACGGGCTCGCGGCGGGCGCCTCGTCCACGGCACTCGCACGGCAGCGGCGTCTGGTCGAGAGCCTCGGCGGCAGCTACCACACGGTCGTCGGCGAGGACGTGCCGACCGCGCTGCTGGACTTCGCCCGGGCCGGGAACGCCACCCAGCTGATCCTCGGCACGAGCAGACGCGGCCGCTTCGAACGCTTCCTCACCGGGCGCGGCATCGGCGAGACCACCGTCTCGCTCTCCGGCGGGATCGACGTGCACATGGTCACCCATGAGCGGGCGGGCCGGGGACGCCTGCTCCCCACGCGCCGACGCACCCTCCCGCTGTCCCGGCGCATTGCCGGACCCCTCGCAGGTGTCGTCCTCCCCGTCCTCCTCACCCTGCTGCTCGACCGGGTCAGGGGCAGCATCGGCCTGACCAGCGAGGCCCTGCTCTTCCTGCTGGCCGTGGTCGGTGTGGCCTGCATCGGCGGCGTCGGATCCGCGCTCGTCGCGGCCGTGACGGCCTCCCTGCTGCTCAACTACTGGTTCGTGCCGCCCATAGGGGCGTTCTCCTTCGAAGACACCGACAGCGTCCTCGCCCTCGGCGTGTTCGTCGTGGTCGCGGGTGCCGTCGCGGCGGTCGTGGACCGGTCGCTGCGGCTGTCGCGCAGAGCCGCGAGCGCCACGGCCGAGGCCGAGACCCTCTCGGCGCTCGCCGGCTCCGTCGTCAGGGGCGAACACACCGTCCCCGACCTGCTCGCCCGCACCCGGGAGACCTTCGCCGCCCACGCCGCCGAACTGACCGACCACCCCGTGGACGACCCCACCGCGAGCCAGGTCACGATGGGCGACGGCAGCCACCTCGTCCTGCGTGGCCGCACCCTGCTGGCCGCCGACCGCCGCGTCCTCACCGCGTTCGCCGCCCACCTCATGGCCGCCGTCGAACGGGCCCGGCTCGCCGAGTCAGCGGCCGAGGCCGAGACCGCGAAGGCCGCGGACCGGATGCGCACCGCCCTCCTCGCCGCCGTCAGCCACGATCTGCGGACCCCGCTCGCCGCGGGCTGGGCAGCCGTGGCCTCCCTGCGGAGCCCCGACGTGGACTTCACACCGGAGGAACAGGCGGAGCTGCTGGCCACGGCGGACGAGTCCATGGCCCGGCTCAGCGGGCTCGTCGACAACCTCCTCGACATGAGCCGCCTCCAGGCGGGAGCCCTCACCCTGGACCTCCGCCCCACGGCCTGGGAAGAGGTCGTCCCGGCGGCCCTGGACGGCCTCCCGGAAGACGCGGGACGCCGGGTGTCCCTCCAGGGACTGGAGGAGGCACCGCTCGTCCTCGCCGACCCTCCGCTCCTCGAACGGGTCGTCGCCAACCTCGTGGCCAACGCCGTACGCCACTCCCCGCCCGGACACCCCGTCCTCCTCGGAGCCAGTACGCTCGCCGGCCGCGTCGAGCTGCGCGTGGTCGACCGGGGCCCCGGTCTGCCGCCGGCGGACCGTGAGCGCGTGTTCGAGCCCTTCCAGCGCCTCGGTGACACCGACAACACCACCGGTGTCGGCCTCGGCCTGGCCCTGGCCCGAGGGTTCACCGAGGCGATGGGCGGCACGCTCACCCCGGAGGACACCCCCGGAGGAGGACTGACCATGGTCGTCACGCTGCCCTGCGCGCACTCCCGGACGCAGGGTGTCCCCGTCCCCACGGAGCCCTGACAGCTGCCTGGGCCGTGCGAACGATGCCCTCCAGCCGGGCACAGGAGCCGGTCGCGTAGGGGACGCGTCAAGAGCGGCGTCAAGGACGTTAGAGCGGCGTCAACGACGACGGAGAGCGGCCGAAGAGGCTGTTTCCTCATCTCGTCAGATAATCCGCTCTTCCTTCTTCCGGGAGTTCACGATGGCCGACGTGGCCTTCGTCGTCACCACGGTCGCGGTCTTCGCGCTGGTGGCGTTCATCGCCAAGGGGGTGGCGAAGCTGTGAGTGCCGAGAACGTGATCGGTCTGCTCGTCGCCGCCGCCCTGCTGGGATACCTCGTCCTCGCGCTGGTCAAGCCGGAGAGGTTCTGAGTACGGATATGAGTCCCGTCCTGGCTGGAATCCTCCAGCTCCTGGCACTGGTCGTCGCGCTCGGTCTGTCGTACCGGCCGCTGGGTGACCACATGGCGAAGGTGTACTCCTCGGAGAAGCACCTGAAGCCCGAGAAGTGGATCTACAAGGCGATCGGCGCGAACCCGGCGGTCGAGATGCGCTGGCCCGCGTACCTGCGCGGCGTCCTCGCCTTCTCCGCGGTGAGCGTCCTCTTCCTCTATCTGCTGCAGCGGGTGCAGGGGTCGCTGCCCGGCTCGCTCGGCTTCGTGTCGATCGACCCGGACCAGGCGTTCAACACCGCCGCATCCTTCGTCGCCAACACCAACTGGCAGTCGTACTACGGCGAGCAGGCCATGGGCCACGTCGTGCAGACCGGCGGCCTCGCGGTGCAGAACTTCGTGTCGGCGGCGGTCGGCATGGCCGTCGCGGTCGCCCTGGTGCGCGGCTTCGCCCGCTCCCGCACCGGCGAGCTGGGCAACTTCTGGGCCGACCTGGTCCGCGGGGTCGTCCGCATCCTCCTCCCGATCTCCGTGATCGGCGCGCTCGTCCTGGTGGCCTGCGGCGCGATCCAGAACTTCTCCGGCATCCACGAGGTCGGCCAGTTCATGGGCGGGACGCAGCAGTGGAACGGCGGGGCGGTGGCCTCGCAGGAGGTCATCAAGGAGCTGGGCACCAACGGCGGCGGCTACTTCAACGCCAACTCCGCCCATCCCTTCGAGAACCCCAGCGGGCTGTCCAACCTCTTCGAGATCTACCTGATCCTCGTCATCCCCTTCGCGCTGACGCGGACCTTCGGCCGCATGGTCGGGTCGCTGAGGCAGGGCTACGCGATCCTCGGCACGATGGCCGCGATCTGGATCGGCTTCACCGCGCTGATGATGTGGACCGAGTTCGCGGGCAACGGCCCGGCGTTCGAGCTGGCCGGCGGCGCCATGGAGGGCAAGGAGACCCGGTTCGGCATCGGCGCCTCCGCGCTCTTCTCGGTCGCCACTACGCTGACCTCGACCGGCGCCGTGAACTCCTTCCACTCGTCGAACACCGGCTTCGGCGGCGGCATCAACCTGCTGGGCATGCAACTCGGCGAGATCGCGCCCGGCGGTGTCGGCTCCGGCCTCTACGGCATGCTGATCATGGCGATCATCGCCGTGTTCATCGCCGGCCTCATGGTCGGCCGCACCCCGGAGTACCTGGGCAAGAAGATCGGCACCCGCGAGATCAAGTTCGCGGCCTGCTACATCCTGGTCACCCCGGCGCTTGTCCTCGGCTTCACCGCCGCCTCCTTCGTCCTGGACACCCCGGCCAACTCGATGACGAACTCCGGCGCGCACGGCTTCTCCGAGATCCTGTACGCCTACACCTCGGGCGCCAACAACAACGGCTCGGCCTTCGCCGGCCTGAACGCGGACACCCAGTGGTTCAACTCGACGATCGGCATCGCGATGCTGCTCGGCCGGTTCCTGCCCATGGTGTTCGTCCTCGCGCTGGCCGGCTCGCTCGCCGAGCAGACGCCCGTCCCCGAGACCGCGGGCACGCTGCGGACCGAGAAGCCGCTGTTCACCGGCCTGCTGGTCGGCACGATCATGATCATCACCGGTCTCACCTACTTCCCGGCCCTCGCGCTGGGACCGCTCGCCGAAGGGCTCGCGGCATGACCATCGACGTAAAGAAGCACGAGGACGACATGTCCACCTCCGTCCCCTCGACGAAAGCACCACACGGCGACCTGTCCGGCGGGCACCCGTCGGCCGGCCGGGTCGGCGGCGGCCTCTTCGATCCGAAGCAGTTGATCGCCTCTTTCCCGGACGCGATCAAGAAGCTCGACCCGCGCGTGATGATCAAGTCGCCGGTGATGTTCGTCGTGGTGGTCGGCTCGGTGGTCACGACCGCGCTGGCGATCAAGAACCCGGGCGACTGGTTCGGCTGGGCCATCACCGTCTGGCTGTGGCTGACCACGATCTTCGCCAACCTCGCGGAGGCGGTGGCCGAGGGCCGCGGCAAGGCGCAGGCCGACACGCTGCGCAAGGCCAAGACCGACACCGTCGCCCGCCGTCTCACCTGGGACGGCAAGGGTGAGGAAGAGGTCGCCGGCACCGAGCTGCGCGTCGGCGACCTCGTGGTCTGCGAAGCCGGGGACGTCATCCCCGGCGACGGCGACGTCGTCGAGGGCGTCGCGAGCGTCGACGAGTCCGCGATCACCGGCGAGTCCGCCCCCGTGATCCGCGAGTCCGGCGGCGACCGGTGCGCGGTCACCGGCGGCACGAAAGTGCTCTCCGACCGGATCGTCATCAAGATCACGACGAAGCCCGGCGAGACCTTCATCGACCGGATGATCAACCTGGTCGAGGGCGCGGCCCGGCAGAAGACCCCGAACGAGATCGCCCTCAACATCCTGCTGGCGTCCCTCACCATCGTCTTCCTGCTCGCGGTCGTGACACTGAAGCCGTTCGCGATCTACGCGGGCGCCGACGACCAGACCTCCCTCATCGTCCTCACGGCGCTGCTGGTCTGCCTGATCCCGACCACCATCGGTGCGCTGCTCTCCGCGATCGGCATCGCGGGCATGGACCGGCTCGTCCAGCGCAACGTCCTGGCCATGTCGGGGCGCGCGGTGGAGGCCGCCGGCGACGTGTCGACGCTGCTGCTCGACAAGACCGGCACCATCACCCTCGGCAACCGCCAGGCGTCGGAGTTCGTCCCCGTACGCGGAACCACCGAGGCCGAGGTAGCCGACGCCGCCCAGCTCTCCTCGCTCGCCGACGAGACGCCCGAAGGCCGCTCGATCGTCGTCCTCGCCAAGGAGAAGTACGGCCTGCGCGAACGCCACCAGGGCGAACTGTCCGAAGCGGTCTGGATCGAGTTCACCGCCCAGACCCGCATGTCCGGCGTCGACGTGGACGGACGCAAGGTCCGCAAGGGAGCGACCGGTTCGGTCGTCGCGTGGGTGAAGGAGCAGGGCGGCAGCGTTGCCGAGGACGCGCAGGCGCTCACGGACCGGATCTCCCAGGCCGGCGGCACCCCGCTGCTCGTCGCGGTGTGCGACGACAAGGGTGCGCGGGTTCTCGGCGTCATCCACCTGAAGGACGTCGTCAAGGAGGGCATGCGGGAGCGGTTCGACGAACTGCGCCGCATGGGCATCAAGACGATCATGATCACGGGCGACAACCCGCTGACCGCCAAGGCCATCGCCGAGGAGGCCGGGGTCGACGACTTCCTCGCCGAGGCCACCCCCGAGGACAAGATGGCCCTCATCAAGCGCGAGCAGGCGGGCGGCAAGCTCGTCGCGATGACCGGCGACGGTACCAACGACGCCCCGGCGCTCGCGCAGGCGGACGTCGGCGTGGCGATGAACACCGGCACGTCGGCCGCGAAGGAGGCCGGCAACATGGTCGACCTCGACTCCAACCCGACCAAGCTCATCGAGATCGTCGAGATCGGCAAGCAGCTCCTCATCACCCGGGGCGCCCTGACCACCTTCTCCATCGCCAACGACGTCGCGAAGTACTTCGCGATCATCCCGGCCATGTTCGCGGTCGCCTATCCGTCGCTGGACAAGCTCAACATCATGGGCCTGGCCTCGCCGGAGTCCGCGATCCTGTCCGCGGTCATCTTCAACGCCCTGATCATCATCGCCCTCGTCCCGCTGGCGCTGAAGGGTGTGCGCTACCGCCCGGCGAGCGCCGACTCGATGCTGCGGCGCAACCTCGGGATCTACGGACTCGGCGGCCTGATCGCCCCGTTCATCGGTATCAAGATCATCGACGTCCTCATCTCCCTCATCCCCGGAATCGGCTGACCACGATGAACAACTCAGCGGCGAACACCGGCCGTGTCCTGTGGGCGGGCCTGCGCGCCCTCCTCGTCCTCACCCTCGTCTGCGGCGTCCTCTACCCGCTCGCCGTCACCGGCATCGCCCAGCTCACCATGCCCGGCAGGGCGAACGGCTCCGAGATCGAGGACGCGAGCGGGAAGGTCGTCGGCTCCGAACTCATCGGCCAGACCTACACCCTCCCCCTGAAGGACGGCGAGGAGACCCCGGCCCCCGACCTGCGCTGGTTCCAGCCCCGCCCCTCCAACGGCCTCGGCACCAACAGCGTCAACACCCAGTACTCGATCATCCTCTCCGGCGCCACCAACCGCTCCGGTGACAACGAGGACCTGATCAATTGGGTCAAGGACGCCAAGGCCGCCGTCGTCAAGGACAACTCCACGGCCGACTACCAGGTGAAGCCGTCGGACGTCCCCGCCGAGGCCGTCACCTCCTCCGGCTCCGGCCTCGACCCGCACATCTCCCCGGAGTACGCCAGGCTCCAGATCCACCGCGTCGCCGAACGCAACAAGCTCGACGTCGCGACGATCGAGAAGCTGGTCGCCGAGCACACCGACGACCGGATCCTCGGCTTCATCGGCGAACCCCGCGTCAACGTCCTGAAGCTCAACATCGCTCTCAAGGACCTGGTGGCCAAGAGCTGATGGGCTTAACCGAACGACAGCGGAGCCGGCGCGGCCATGGACGATCCACGGCCCGCCGGCTTCCGCCGCACACCGAACCACGACAGGAGGGGCAGCACCGATGACCCGGGTGCTGGTCGTCGAGGACGACGCGCAGCTCGCACGCGCACTGGTGATCAACCTGCAGGCGCGGAAGTACTCCGTGGACGCCGCACCCGACGGCGCCACGGCGCTGCGCCTGGTGGCCTCGGAGCGGCCGGACATGATCCTGCTCGACCTCGGTCTGCCCGACATGGACGGAGTCGACGTCATCAAGGCGCTCCGGGGATGGAGCAGGGCCCCGGTGCTCGTGCTCTCCGCGCGCAGCGGTTCCGAGGACAAGGTCCGCGCGCTCGACTGCGGCGCCGACGACTACATGACGAAACCGTTCAGCATGGACGAGCTGCTCGCCCGCGTGCGGGCGGCGACCCGGCGCACCGAAGAGGCGTCCAGCCGACCGCTCACGACGAGTCTGGTCACGGCCGAGTCGTTCACCGTCGACCTCGTGGCCAAGAAGGTCCGGCGGCAGGACCGTGACGTACGGCTGACGCCGACCGAGTGGCACCTCCTGGAGATCCTCGTCTGCAACCCGGGCGTCCTCATCAGCCAGCGGCGCCTGCTCACCGAGGTCTGGGGACCCAGCTCCGGCACCAAGACCAACTACCTCCGGGTGTACATGGCCCAGCTCCGGCGCAAGCTGGAACCGGACCCGGCGCACCCCCGTCACCTCGTCACCGAGCCCGGCATGGGCTACCGCTTCGAACCCTGACCCCCTCCGGACACCATCGCACGAGAACGGCAGCGCACATCACCATGGGACGTGGAAAGTTCCGCATCTACCTCGGCGCGGCACCCGGCGTCGGCAAGACGTACGCCATGCTCTCGGAGGCCCACCGCCGGGTCGAACGCGGCACCGACTGCGTCGTCGCCTTCGTCGAACACCACCACCGGCCGCGTACGGAGGTGATGCTGCACGGCCTGGAGGCGATGCCGCGCAAGGAGATCGCGTACCGGGACACCGTCTTCACCGAGATGGACGTCGACGCGGTCCTCGCCCGCCGTCCGGCCGTCGCGCTCGTCGACGAGCTCGCGCACACCAACGTTCCCGGCTCCCGCAATGCCAAGCGCTGGCAGGACGTCGAGGAGCTCCTCGCGGCGGGCATCGACGTCATATCCACGGTCAACATCCAGCACCTGGAGTCCCTCGGGGACGTCGTCGAGGCGATCACCGGCGTACGTCAGAAGGAGACGGTCCCCGACGAGGTCGTCCGCCGGGCCGACCAGATCGAGCTGGTCGACATGTCGCCGCAGGCGCTGCGCCGCCGCATGGCACACGGCAACGTCTACAAGCCCGACAAGGTCGACGCGGCGCTCTCCAACTACTTCCGCCCCGGCAACCTCACCGCCCTGCGCGAACTCGCCCTCCTGTGGACCGCCGACCGGGTCGACGAATACCTGCAGGAGTACAGGACCGAGCACCGGGTCTCGAAGATCTGGGGTTCCCGCGAGCGGATCGTCGTCGGCCTCACCGGCGGCCCCGAGGGACGCACCCTCATCCGGCGCGCCGTCCGCCTCGCCGAGAAGGGGGCGGGCGGGGAGGTCCTCGCCGTCTACATCTCCCGCAGCGACGGGCTCACCGCCGCTTCGCCCAAGGAGCTGGCGCTCCAGCGGACACTCGTCGAGGACCTGGGCGGCACCTTCCACCACGTCGTCGGCGACGACGTCCCCACCGGCCTGCTCGAATTCGCCCGAGGCGTCAACGCCACCCAGATCGTCCTCGGCGTCAGCCGCCGCCGGACGTGGCAGTACGCCTTCGGGCCCGGCGTCAGCGCCACCGTCGCCCGCGACTCCGGCCCCGATCTCGACGTCCACATCGTCACCCACGACGAAGCCGCCAAGGGCCGCGGCCTGCCCACCGCCGGCCGGACGAGGCTCGGCCGGTCCCGCACCCTGTGGGGCTGGGCCGTCGGCCTCGCCGGACCCGTCCTGCTCACCCTGCTCCTGAGCAGCGCCCTGCCCGACGTCGGCCTGGCCAACGACGTCCTGCTCTTCCTGACCCTGACCGTGGCCGCGGCCCTCCTCGGCGGCCTCAGACCCGCCCTGGCGTCCGCGGCCGTCGGATCGCTCCTGCTCAACTGGTACTTCACCCCGCCGCTCCACCAGCTCACGATCGCCGACCCGCGCAACATCGTCGCCTTGGTGATCTTCGTCGGAGTCGCGATCTCGGTCGCCTCGGTCGTGGACGTCGCCGCCCGCCGCACCCATCAGGCGGCCCGGCTACGTGCGGAGGCGGAGACGCTCTCCTTCCTCGCCGGCAGCGTCCTGCGCGGCGAGACCAGTCTTGATGCCCTGCTCGAACGGCTCCGCGAGACCTTCTCCATGGAATCGGTGGCGCTCCTGGAACGCGGCGAGGACACCGAACCGTGGTCGTGCGTCACCGCCGTCGGCCACCCCACCATCGGTCGCCCCGAAGACGCCGACGTGGACATGCCCGTCGGCGACCACCTGACCCTCGCCCTGACCGGCCGCGTCCTGCCGGCCGAGGACCGGCGCGTCCTCGGCGCCTTCGCCGCCCAGGCCGCCGTCGTCCTCGACCGCCAACGCCTCGTGGACCAGGCCGAGGAAGCCCGCAAGCTCGCCGAGGGCAACAAGATCCGCACCTCGCTGCTCGCCGCGGTCAGCCACGATCTGCGTACTCCGCTCGCCGGCATCAAGGCGTCGGTCTCCTCCCTGCGTGCGGACGACGTGGAGTGGTCGGACGAGGACCGGGCAGAACTCCTCGCGACCATCGAGGACGGCGCCGACCGGCTGGACCACCTCGTCGGCAATCTCCTCGACGTGTCCCGCCTGGAGACCGGCACCGTCACGGCCGTGATCAGGGAGACCGACCTCGACGAGGTCGTCCCGATGGCCCTGCTCGGCGTTCCCGAGGACAGCGTCGAACTGGACATCCCCGAGACGCTCCCGATGGTCGCCGTCGACCGCGGCCTGCTGGAACGGGCCGTCGCCAACATCGTCGAGAACGCCGTCAAGTACAGCCCGCCCGGAGAACCGGTCCTCGTCGCGGCGAGCGCCCTCGCCGACCGCGTCGAACTCCGCGTCGTCGACCGCGGTCCCGGCGTCCCCGACGAGGCCAAGGACCGCATCTTCGGCGCCTTCCAGCGGTACGGCGACGCCCCGCGCGGTGAGGGGGTCGGCCTCGGCCTCGCCGTGGCGCGCGGCTTCCTGGAGGCGATGGGCGGCACGGTGATGGCGGAGGACACCCCAGGGGGCGGGCTGACCATGGTCCTCGGCCTGCGTACGCCGGACGGACCCTCGCCGTCACGTCCGGCTGTCTCCCCGGAGAAGACGACATGAGGCCGGTGGAGGGCCTGGTCGTGTCAGTCGGAGTCCGGTCGGGTGCCCGGCACTTGAAGCGGCAGGTCGCAGGGGAATTCCCGCCCTTCCCGCAGGAACGTGAGGCGGACCGTGAGGACACGCGCGGACTGGGCGACGGCCGGCTGCCCGCTGATCGAGCCGTCCGTGTGACCGCCGTCGTCGCTCAGGCCGTACGCCCCGCCCCAGTCGGTGTACTCGTTGGCGACGTCGTCACGTGCCTCCAGCGCCAGCAGGACGGGCGACCCGCCTTCCTGCCCCTCGGGGAGGGGCGGCCTGACCGTGTAACGGACGGTGAACGAGTCCTCGTCCAGCGACAGACTGTCGACGACGAGCTCGTGGTTGCCGCCGAGGATGCGGGCTGTGGGGCGGGGGGTCCGACTGTTCATGGGGGCTCACGCGCTTCCGGGCTGGGGAACCTGACAGGTGATCCAACGATCGGCGGTTCCAGGGCGGTGCGCAGAAGGCGTCGGCGTAGACCGAGCGCAGCGCCTCGGTGCGGGCGAGCACGTCTCCCTGGCAGTGGGGGTCCGTTGTCACCCTGGCCCGCCGGCTCGGACACCCTCGCCAGCGATCATCCTCGGTTACTGCGCTCCCTTCATGCCGGAGGCTGGCGGTAATGGGCACGGCACCATCGACGGTCTGCTTGGGGAGCGGGGAGACTGGCTTGCCGGCCGAAACTCCCCAGATTCTCCCCAGCGTCGTTGGTCGGCGATTCCGACCTCTACGCCCTGAAGAAGTCACCTATGGATTGCAAGGTTGAATAGATGAGCGGCCTGGGAAAGCACTGGAAGACTTCGTAGTGACCTGCCATGTAGCGCCCATGTGTGAGGCTGGCTCGCTGCCAGGGATCGTCGAGGTCGCCGACCTGGGCACTTTGTCGCCCAAACTCCCCGGATTCTCCCCAGGGTATGGGCCGCCCGGTCGTAGACCGCAGAGTCCTTCCGTTGATTGCCAGGGGACTGAGGCGTATAGCCTGAGGAAATGCTTACAGAGGTGACAGCGACCCGCTATGTCACGCCCCTGCGTGAGGGCGGCTCGCTCCCCGGGATCGTCGAGGCCGACGACCTCGGCACGTACGTCATGAAATTCACCGGCGCGGGACAGGGGCGCAAGACGCTCGTCGCGGAGGTGGTCTGCGGGCAGCTCGCCCGGCGGCTCGGGCTGCGGGTGCCCGAGCTGGTCACCATCCAGCTCGATCCGGTCATCGGGCTCTCCGAGCCCGACCAGGAGGTGCAGGAGCTGCTCAAGGCGAGCGGCGGGCTCAACCTGGGGATGGACTTCCTCCCCGGTTCGCTGGGCTTCGACCCGCTGGCGTACGAGGTCGACCCGGCGGAGGCCGGGAAGGTCGTCTGGTTCGACGCGGTGATCAACAACGTCGACCGGTCCTGGCGCAATCCGAACATGCTCGTCTGGCACGGTGAGCTCTGGCTCATCGACCACGGCGCCACCATGATCTGGCACCACAACTGGCCGGGCGCCGCCGCCTCGGCCGCCAAGCCGTACGACGCGTCCGACCACGCCCTCGCCCCCTTCGGTCCGGACGTCGCCGCGGCCGCCGCCGAGCTCGCGCCGCTCGTCACCCGGGAGCTGCTCGACGAGGTCGCCGCCGAGGTGCCCGACGAGTGGCTGGTCGACGAGCCCGGCTTCGACTCCACCGACGCCCTGCGCGCCGCGTACGTCGAGGCGCTGCTGCCGCGCGCCGCCACCATCCACGAGCGGATCACCCTCGGCCCGCGCACCGACCGCCGTCCGCAGCAGCCGCCCGGCTGGCTCGCCGAGCGCCTCGCCCCCCGCCCCGCCCAGAAGGACGCCACCCCGTGACCGACCGCGATGTCTTCGAGTACGCGCTGCTGCGCGTGGTGCCGCGCGTCGAGCGCGGCGAGTGCTTCAACGCGGGCGTGGTCGTCTACTGCCGCGCGCGGTCCTTCGTCGCCGCCCGCACCCACCTGGACGAGGCGAAGCTGGCCGCGCTCGACCCGGCGGCGGACGTCACCGGCGTCCGCGCCGCCCTGCGGGCCGTCGAGGGCGTCTGCCTCGGCGGCGAGGCGGCGGGGCAGGCCTCCGGGGACGACGCGGGGCGGCGCTTCCGGTGGCTGATCGCGCCGCGCTCCACGGTGGTGCAGCCGGGCCCGGTGCACACCGGCCTCACCGGGGACCCCGAGGCCGAGGTGGAACGCCTGCTCGACGTCCTCGTCCGTTAGGGGACGGCGCCCGTCCGCCGGGTGACGGCGGAGTGACGGGGTGCACCCGGTGGGCCGTTGACACCGGGTGCCAGGGCTTCTAGCGTCTCGTGCAGCGGTCGTACTAAGCGGTCGCTCATGTCCCGGGGGAGCCCGGGAACCCCCTGAGGGCGAGGAGAAGCAAGCATGTCCACCACCGAGCAGCGCGTAGCCGTCGTCACCGGTGCCGCACGGGGCATCGGCGCCGCCACCGCGATCCGCCTCGCGGCCGAGGGCCGCGCCGTCGCCGTCCTCGACCTGGACGAGGCGGCCTGCAAGGACACCGTCGAGAAGATCACCGCCGCCGGCGGCCGCGCCCTCGCGGTCGGCTGCGACGTCTCCGACGGCGCCCAGGTGGAGGCCGCGGTCGCCCGCGTCGCCGCCGAGCTCGGCGCGCCCACGATCCTCGTCAACAACGCCGGCGTGCTCCGCGACAACCTGCTCTTCAAGATGTCCGAGGCCGACTGGGACCTGGTCATGAACGTGCACCTCAAGGGCGCGTTCCTGATGGCGAAGGCCTGCCAGAAGCACATGGTGGACGCGGGCTTCGGCCGGATCGTCTCGCTCTCCTCCTCCTCGGCGCTCGGCAACCGCGGCCAGGCCAACTACGCGGCCGTCAAGGCCGGCCTCCAGGGCTTCACCAAGACCCTCGCCAAGGAGCTCGGCAAGTTCGGCATCACCGCCAACGCGGTCGCCCCCGGTTTCATCGTCACCGAGATGACCGCCCAGACCGCCGAGCGCGTCGGCATGGGCTTCGAGGACTTCCAGGCGGCCGCCGCCTCGATGATTCCGGTCCAGCGCGTCGGCCGCCCCGAGGACGTCGCCAACGCCATCGCCTTCTTCGCGGGCGACGACGCCGGCTTCGTCTCCGGCCAGGTCATGTACGTGGCCGGCGGCCCGCTCAACTGACTCCGGCGACAAGAGAGAAGGAGAGCGGGATGACCGCACAGCAGCCGCCGGAGCTCTCCGGCAGGGTCGCGCTCGTCACCGGCGCCAGCCGGGGCATCGGCTTCGGCATCGCCGAGGCGCTCGTCGCCCGGGGCGACCGGGTCGTCATCACCGGACGCGGCGAGGAGGCCCTCAAGGAGGCCGTCGAGCGCCTGGGTGCCGACCGTGCCGTCGGTGTCGCGGGCAAGGCCCACGACACCGCCCACCAGGCCGCCGCCGTCGAGGCCGCGATGGACGCCTTCGGGCGGATCGACCACCTGGTGAACAACGCCGGCACGAATCCGGTCTTCGGCCCGATCGCCGATCTGGATCTGGACGTGGCCCGGAAGGTCTTCGAGACGAATGTGGTCTCGGCGCTCGGATTCGCGCAGCGGACCTGGCACGCGTGGCAGAAGGAGAACGGCGGCACGATCGTGAACATCGCCTCCGTCGCCGGAATCTCCGCCTCGCCCTTCATCGGCGCCTATGGCGTCAGCAAGGCCGCGCTGATCAACCTGACCCAGCAGCTGGCGCACGAATTCGCGCCGGTGGTCCGGGTGAACGCCATCGCCCCGGCCGTGGTGAAGACGAAATTCGCCCAGGCGCTGTACGAGGGCCGGGAGGCCGAGGCGGCCGCCGCGTACCCCATGGGCCGGCTCGGCGTGCCCGAGGACATCGGGGGTGCCGCGGCCTTCCTGACCTCGGACCAGTCGGGGTGGATCACCGGCCAGACCCTGGTCGTCGACGGCGGCATTTTCCTGAACGCCGGAGTCGGGTGACCGATTACCGGACACTTTCCGGAATTTCCTGTCCGGATTGGCCCCGGTTGCGTCTCGATCGTCTCAAGTGCCCCGCCGGGCTCGCCCATTGACCTGGCGGGGTACTGCGGTATCGTCGGCCGACCCCAGGCTGAACGAGGAGCGTGCACGTGTTCAACCGGACGAGTCTGCAGGCCGCTGCAGCCCTTGCGTCCATATCCCTGGTATCCGGATGCGGTGTTTTCTCGGATGCCGAGTCCGCCGGGGAGCAGAGGATCACCATCGGGACGACGAGTTCCCCCACGACGCTCGATCCCGCGGCTTCCTGGGACAATTCCTGGGAGCTTTTCCGGAATGTCTACCAGACCCTGGTGAGCTTCCCCACGGGATCCAATGTGCCGAAGCCCGACGCGGCCGAATGCAAATTCACCGACGCGTCCAGCCGGGTCTTCGAGTGCACGCTCCTCGAGGGTCTCAAGTTCTCCAACGGCCACAAGCTCGACGCCGAGGCCGTGCGCCACTCCATCGAGCGCATCCGCACCATCGACGCCGAGGGCGGCCCCAACGGCATGCTCGGCTCGCTCGGCTCCGTCGAGACGGTCGGCGACCGCACCGTCGTCTTCAAGCTGAACAAGGCCGACGCGACCTTCCCCTTCGTCCTCGCCACCCCCGCGATGTCGATCGTGGACCCGGCCGAGTACCCGGCCGACAAGCTCCGTGAGAAGGACGGCAAGATCGCCGGCTCCGGCCCGTACGTCCTCGACGCGTACGAGGTGGGCAAGCAGGCCGAGCTGACCCGCAACCCGAACTACAAGGGCTTCGCCGACCGCAAGAACGGCGGCGTGACCATCAAGTACTTCGACGAGTCGGAGGCGATGGTCAAGGCCCTGCGCGACGAGGAGATCGACGCCACCTACCGCGGCCTGACCGCGGAGGAGGTCACCTCCCTGGAGTCGGACAGCGAGGAGAACAAGGGTCTCCAGCTCGTCGAGTCCACCGGCGCCGACATCCGCTACCTGGTCTTCAACACCGAGGACGAGTCGGTGGCGAACCCGGCCGTCCGCCGGGCCATCGCCCAGCTCGTCGACCGCGACCAGCTGGTCAGCAAGGTCTACCGCGGCACCGCCGAGCCGCTGTACTCGATGGTGCCCAAGGGCATCGCCGCCCACACCACCAAGTACTTCGACACCTACGGCCACCCGGACAAGAAGAAGGCCGCGAAGATCCTGCAGAAGGCCGGGATCACCGAGAAGGTCGAGCTGAGCTTCTGGTACACGACCGACCGGTACGGCTCCTCCACGGCCGCCGAGTTCGCCGAGCTGAAGCGCCAGCTGGAGGAGTCCGGCCTCTTCAAGGTCACCATCCAGGGCAAGCCGTGGACCGAGTACCAGGCCGCCTACCAGCAGGGCGAGTACGCCGTCTTCGGCCGCGGCTGGTTCCCCGACTTCCCGGACCCGGACAACTTCATCGCGCCCTTCCTGGGCAAGAAGAACGTGCTCGGCACCCCCTACCTGAGCCCGCGCATCACCGACGAGCTGCTGCCCAAGTCCCGCCGCGAGAGCGACCGGGGGGCCGTCACCGACGAGTTCGAGGAGGCCCAGGCGATCATGGTCGACGACGTCCGGCTGCTGCCGCTGTGGCAGGGCAAGCTGTACATCGCCGCCCGCGAGGACATCGGCGGCGGCGAGCGCGCGCTCGACCCGCAGACCGTCATGCAGCTGTGGGAGCTGCACCGCCGGGCCAGCTGGTAGCCGGCGGTACGGAGGGCCGCCGGGGCCCGTTGTCAGTGGGCCCCGGTAGGTTCCGTATCCGGAACTGCCGAACCACCGGAGGTTGTGGACCGTGACCGACATCAACATGCTGCCCGAGTCCTGGCGGGGCGTCCTCGGCGAGGAGCTGGACAAGCCGTACTTCGCCCAGCTCGCCGAGTTCGTCGAGCAGGAGCGGGCCGCCGGGCCGGTCTACCCGCCGAAGGACGAGGTCTTCGCGGCGCTGTCCGCCACCCCGTACGACCGGGTGAAGGTCCTGATCCTCGGTCAGGACCCGTACCACGGCGAGGGCCAGGGCCACGGCCTGTGCTTCTCCGTCCGCCCCGGCGTGAAGACCCCGCCGTCGCTGCGGAACGTCTACAAGGAGATGCACGCCGAGCTCGGCCACCCGATCCCGGACAACGGCTATCTCATGCCGTGGGCCGAGCAGGGCGTCCTGCTGCTCAACGCGGTCCTGACCGTCCGCGCCGGCGAGGCGAACTCGCACAAGAACAAGGGCTGGGAGAAGTTCACCGACGCCGTCATCACGGCCGTCGCCTCCCGCCCGGACCCGGCCGTCTTCGTCCTGTGGGGCAACTACGCCCAGAAGAAGCTGCCGCTCATCGACGAGGAGCGGCACATCGTGGTGAAGGGCGCCCACCCCTCGCCGCTGTCGGCGAAGAAGTTCTTCGGCTCCCAGCCGTTCACCCAGATCGACGCGGCCGTCGCCGCCCAGGGCCACGAGCCGATCGACTGGCGCATCCCCGACCTCGGCTGAGCCTCGGCGCGATCGGGGCCGTCGCCGGTTAGCGTCGGATCTCCACGCAGGGTGAGCGCCGGGAGGCCGCGGTGACCGAGCAGCAGCGGACGTCGGACGAGGGGGTCCTGACCAGGATCGGCCAGGCCAGGATGCTCCTCCACGGCGGAGACCGGGAGGAGGCGCGCAACCGCCTCGGCGCCCTGTGGCAGCAGCTCGGCCCCGACGGGGACCCCCTCCACCGCTGCACCCTCGCCCACTATCTGGCCGACACCCAGGACGACCCCGACACCGAGCTCGCCTGGGACCTGCGCGCCCTCAGCGCCGCCGAGGGCCTGGAGGACGGGCGGCTCGCCGCGCACGACTCGGCGGCCGCCCTGCGGGCCCTCTACCCCAAGCTCCACCTCGACCTCGCCGCCGACTACGCCAAGCTGAGCAGGCCGGACGCCGCGCGGGCCCATCTGGAGCGGGCCCGCGCCGCCTCGGACGCCCTCGACGACGACCGGTACGGCCGGGGCGTCAGGGCCGCCATCGACCGCCTCGACCGGCGGCTCCGCGAAGGCTGAGGCGGCGCCGGGCGCCGCCTCAGCGCTCGTCCGCGCCCCGGCACAGCCCTCCGTGGACGCCGGCGGGGTCCAGGGCGCCGTACCGCTCGCCGAGCTCGCAGACGTCCTTCCCGGTGACGGGCGGAGCCTTCCGCAGCCGCTCGGCCAGCCGCTCCAGCTCCCGGACCTCGGGCGCGGCGGGCGGCGACACCCGCGCCAGGTGCCCGGCGGTCGGCAGGGCGGCGGCGGGGGAGGGGGCGGAGGCCGCGGGGGAGGCGGGGGACGCGGTCGCGGTACGGGACGGGGCCGCGTGGCCGGTGGCCCGGCGGGTCTCGCTACGCGGGGCGGCCGTGCTCCGGGCCGGCGCCGGGAGCGCCGCTTCAAGGGCCTCCCGGGCCGGTCCCTGGAGGGCGATCTGCGGCTCCATGTCCTGGGCGGGGCGTACGGGGTCGGTGGCGGGCGCGGGGGACGGCGCGGGCGCCGGGGGCGGCCCGTCGACGGCGACGCACCCGGTCAGGGCGACGGCGACGGCGGCACCGGCCAGCAGCCGCGCGGGGGTTCGGGTTCCATGCACCCGCGCCACTCTGCTGGTCCCGCGCCGATCTTCGAACCCCTACCGGCGGAGAATGCCCCGCACGGGTGAGCGGCCGGTCACCCTCCTTGACCGAGGGGGTCAGTCGCCGGTGGCGCCGTCGATCCGTTCGCGGATGAGGTCGGCGTGCCCGTTGTGCCGCGCGTACTCCTCGATCATGTGGAGGTAGATCCAGCGCAGGTTGAACAGCTCGCCGCTGCGGTGGACGCCGGCTCCGAGGTCGTCCAGGGACCGCTTGGCCGCGACCTCGCGGGCGTGGGCGATCTCGGCCTGCCAGGTGGCGTACGCCTCCGCGTAGGTGTCCTCCTCGGTGGCGTGGATGTCCCGGTCGTAGTCCTCGTCGGTGGCGTACAGCCAGGTGGCCTCCTCGCCGGCGAGGACCTTGCGGAACCAGCCGCGCTCGACCTCGGCCATGTGCCGGACGAGGCCGAGGAGGCTGAGGTCGGAGGGCGGGGCGGAGGTGGTGCGCAGCTGCTCGTCGGTGAGGCCGGCGCACTTCGTCGCCAGGGTCGCGCGGTGGTAGTCGAGCCACTGCTCCAGGGCCTGGCGCTCGTCCGCGGTGGTGGAGGGTGCGACGCGCTCGGGTGCTGCCGTGTGATCGATGGTCATGTGAGGAATCGTGGCGGAGGTGCGTGCCGGCGCGCCAGGGCTTTCAGCGCGACGGACCGGTGAGCATGCCGCGCAGCAGCTCGTCGAAGCCGGTCCGCAGCTCCCCGCGGCTGGGCACGGCGGCGTGGAAGGAGCCGGCGGCGCAGGAGAACATCAGCCCCTCGCACCAGGCGATCACCGAGAGGGCGTGCCGCTCCGGGGAGGGCGAGCCGGCGCCGCGCATCATCGCGGTCACCGGGCCGTGGAAGGCGGCGCCGGTGCGGTCGAAGAAGCCGCGCAGCTCGGGGCGGCGGGTCGCCTCCAGGGCCAGCTCGTAGCGGGAGACGAGCAGCGAGCGGTGGTCGGTCAGATAGCGGTGCAGGGCGAGCGCGAGGGCGTCCGCGAGGAGCTCGGGGCTCGCGCCCGGCGGCGGCAGCTCGTCCGGGGCGAGGACCCGTGCCTCGCGCTCGGCCTGGCGGCGCACGGCCGTCTCCAGGAGGGCCTGGCGGGTGCGCGCGTGGTTGGAGGTGGAGCCCTGCGGCAGTCCGGCCCGCTCGTCCACCGCGCGGTGGGTGAGCCCCCGCATCCCGCGCTCCACCAGGAGGTCGAGGGCCGCGTCGCCGATCCGCTCGGCGCGGGTCGGGGCGGGGTCCGGGGCGGGGGTGTGCGCGGTCATGGGGACCAACCTAGGTCATGGGGGCGCCCCCTCCGCCTCCCCGCTTCCTCTCGCGACTACAGCTGTAGTACGGTCATGGTGTCCGGCTACTACAGCTGTAGTCGGCGGGCTTCCGCAGCCCGCGGACGCGGCCGTCGCACCGAGGGAGCAGTCATGACACAGCACCGCGCCGTCGTCCTGGGAGCGGGCATCGGCGGCCTCACCGCGGCCGTCGGCCTCCACCGGCGCGGCTGGGACGTCACCGTCCTGGAACGCGCCGCCGACCTCGCCCCCGTCGGCGCCGGCATCGGCCTCGCCCCCAACGCCCTGCGCGCCCTCGACACCCTCGGCCTCGGCGACCGCGTCCGCGACCTCGCCGCCTGGCAGGGCGACGGCGGCATGCGCTCCCCCGACGGCCGCTGGCTCGCCCGCACCGACGCCCGCGCCGCCGCCGAGCGCTTCGGCGGCCCCCTCGTCCTCCTCCACCGCGCCACCCTCGTCGAGATCCTCGCCTCCGCCCTCCCGGCGGAGGCCGTCCGCACCGGCGCGCCCGCCGCCCTCGCCCACCCCGGCGACGCCCGGACCCCCGCCCGGGTCACCACCCCCGACGGCGACCTGGAGGCCGAACTCGCCGTCGCCGCCGACGGCATCCGCTCCGCCGCCCGGACGACGCTCTTCCCCGGCCACCCCGGACCGCGCTACTCCGGCTGCACCACCTGGCGGATCGTCATCCCCGCCCCCGACCGCCCCTTCGCCCCGCACGAGACCTGGGGCCGCGGCCGCCTCTGGGGCACCCAGCCCCTCAAGGACGGCCGGATCTACTCCTACGCCATGGCCGCCGCGCCCGCCGGAGCCCACGCGCCCGACGGCGAACTCGCCGAACTCCGCAGGCTCTTCGGCGACTGGCACCACCCCGTGCCCGAGATCCTCGCCGCCGCCGACCCCGCGGGGGTGCTGCGCCACGACGTCCACCACCTCACCGACCCGCTGCCCGCCTTCCACCAGGGCCGTACCGTGCTCCTCGGCGACGCGGCGCACGCCATGATGCCCAGCCTCGGGCAGGGCGGGAACCAGGCCGTCGAGGACGCCGTCGTCCTCGCCCACCACGCCCGCGTCCCCGCCGCGTTCGACCCGGGCCCGGCGCTCGCCGCGTACACCGCCGACCGGCTGCCCCGCACCACCGCCCTGGTCCGCAAGGCGGCCCGCACCGGCGCCCTCACCCTCGTGTCGGTCCGCCCGGCCGTCGCCCTGCGCGACACGCTCGTGCGGACCGTCTCCCGCTTCGGCCCCGGATTCGTCCTGCGCGGCTTCGACGGCATCGCCGACTGGCGGCCCCCGGTCGCGGAGCCCTCCCGCGTAAGCTGACCTGCGCGAACGGCCCCCGAAGCACGGGCCGTCGGACCACCGCAGAGGGAGACCCCGTGAAGATCGGCTGCATCGGACTCGGCGACATCGCGCAGAAGGCGTACCTGCCCGTCCTCGCCACCCTCCCCGGGGTCGAACTCCACCTCCAGACCCGCACCCCGGCCACCCTGGACCGCGTCGCCGAGACCTTCCACGTGCCGGCCGCCCGCCGCCACCGGGACCTCGACACGCTGCTCGCCGCCGGACTCGACGCGGCCTTCGTGCACGCCTCCACCGCCGCCCACGCCGAGATCGCCGGCCGCCTCCTCGACGCCGGCGTCCCCACCTACGTCGACAAGCCGCTCGCCTACGAGTACGCCGAATCCGAGCGGATCGTCGAACTGGCCGAGAAGCGCGGGGTCTCCCTCGCCGTCGGCTTCAACCGGCGCCTCGCCCCCGGCTACGCCCAGTGCCTCGACCACCCGCGCGAGCTGATCCTGATGCAGAAGAACCGCATCGGGCTCCCCGAGGACCCGCGCACCTTCGTCCTCGACGACTTCATCCACGTCGTCGACACCCTCCGCTTCCTCCTCCCCGGCGAGGCCGACCACATCGACGTCCGGGCCCGGATCCGCGACGGCCTCCTGCACCACGTGGTGCTCCAGCTCTCCGGCGACGGCTTCACCGCCATCGGCATGATGAACCGGATGAACGGCTCCACCGAGGAGATCCTGGAGGTCTCCGGCCAGGACACCAAGCGCCAGGTCCTCAACCTCGCCGAGATCGTCGACCACAAGGGCCAGCCGAGCGTCCGCCGCCGCGGCGACTGGGTCCCGGTCGCCCGCCAGCGGGGCATCGAACAGGCCGTCCACGCCTTCCTCGACGCCGTCCGCGACGGCACCGTCCTCAGCGCCCGCGACGCCCTGCTCACCCACGCCCTGTGCGAGCGCGTCGTCCGGGACGCCCTGGAGCAGGCCTCCTGAGCGCCCCGGCGCCCGCCGCCGCGCACACCGCGCCGACCACGGCGCAGGCGCCGTACAGCGGCCAGTCGCCCCAGCGGACGTACGCCGTCGTCGTCCCCGACAGCGGCAGTTCGCGGACGACGGCGGTGCTCGCGTCCGTGCCGACGGGCGGGCCCACGCGCCGGCCGTCGGGGCCGTACGCGGCGCTGACCCCGGTCAGCGTCGCGTGCACCACCGGACGGCCGGTCTCCGCCGCCCGCAGCGCCGCGAGCGAGGCGTGCTGCGCCGGCGCCCAGCTGCCCTGGAAGGTGCTGGTCGAGGACTGGACGACGATCACGTCCGCCCCGTCCCGGGCGAGCCGCCGGCCCATGTCGGGGAACGCGGACTCGAAGCAGACCAGCGGCCCGATCGCCGGCCGCCCCGCGCCGGGCAGCGCCATCACCGCCGGCGCCGTGCCCCGCCGCCGGTCCTCCTCGGCCGCCTTCCCCACCGAGGTCGCCCAGCCGAGCAGCGCCCGGGCGGGCACGTACTCGCCGAACGGCACCAGCCGCATCTTGTCGTACCGGTCACCGGTCGGTCCGTCCGGCGCGAACAGCAGCGCGCTCTTGTAGATGCCGGGGCGGTCCGCCCGCCGCGCGTCCACGTTCACCAGGAGCGGCGCGTCGACCGTCCGGGCGAGCGCGGTCAGCCGGGCCGTCAGCGCCGGATCCCCGGCCGGGTCCCGGCCCACCCCGCTCTCGCCCCACACCACGAGATCGAGCCGCTGCCCGGCGAGGCCGCGCGTCAGCTCCACGGCCCGGTCCAGGCGCCGCCCGGCACCCTCCGGCCCGCCGTGCACCCCCGGCTGCACCATCGCGACCCGCACCACGCCCGACGGGCGCGGCGGCCCGACGCCCCACGCCGCCGTCCCCGCCACCAGGGCGCACGCGGCGAGCCCCGCCACCCCCACCGACCGCAGCCCGGGCACGGCGACGAGCAGCACCAACGCCGTGTTCACCGCCACCACCAGCAGGCTCACCAGCCACACCCCGCCCACCGAGGCGAGCCGCAGCGCCGCCGGCACCTCCCACTGGCTCGCGCCGAGCAGCCCCCACGGGCCGCCGAGCCCCTCCCACGACCGCACCAGCTCGATCAGCAGCCACCCCGACGGCACCGCGCCCAGCGCCACGGCGGCCCGCGCCGGAGTCGGAGCCCCGCCGAGCAGCGCCCGTACGAGCACGCCCCAGGGCGCCCAGAGCAGTCCCAGGAGAACCGCCATCACCAGCAGGAACACATGGACGCTCGGCAGCAGCCAGTGGTGCACGGCCAGCAGGAAGCCGACACCGCCGCACCAGCCGTCCAGGGCGGCCCGGCGCGGGCCCGGAGCCGTACGGACGAGCAGCAGCCAGGGCACCAGGCAGACGTACGCCCACCACCACAGCCCGGGCGCGGGGAAGGCGAGCGCCGGCAGCGCGCCGCAGCCGACGGCGAGCAGCGACCGCACCGGCCTCACGCGCCCCAGGGGGTTCCGCATGGTGTGCCTCCCGCCCGTCGCCTCCAGTCTGCGCCCGGTCAGGGAAGCCGGCGCCAGCGCTCCTCCACGACGACCGAGCGCAGCCGCCAGCCGTCGGCGGTCCTGCGGGCCGTGAAGGCGTACCGGCCGCCGCAGACGAAGTCGTCCCCGGAGGCCATCCGCATCGGATTCACGTAGTCGGCGCGGACCTCGGCCCCGTCGCCGGTCTCCGCGTAGCCGCCGGGCCGGTGCAGGGTCACCCGGCGGTTGACGATCAGGTGCTGGCGCACCGGGAAGAGGGTCATCGTCGCCGCCAGCCAGTCGGCGACCTCGGCGGCGGGCCCCTCGATGCCGCCGGAGCCGGAGTAGTCGGCGCGCCCGTCCGGGGTGAAGAGGGCGCGGTAGCCGGGCCAGTCGGCGTCGTCCACGGCCGCCGCGTACCCGGTGACCAGGTCGTCGACGGCGAGCCGGTCCATCACGTTCGCGAGGTCCACGCGCTGCGTCATCGCCTCAGTGTCGGGCAGCGGGCGCACGGCGCCAAGAGGCGTGCGCGCGTCGCCCCGTCCCGGGCCGCGGTCATACTGGCCGGATGCGCATCGACGTCGACCCCGCTCTGACCGACCCCACCGCCGTCTACCGGCTGCTGACCGCGACGGTGGTGCCCCGGCCGATCGCCTGGGTCTCCACCCGCGCCGCCGACGGCACGGACAACCTCGCGCCGCACTCCTTCTTCACCATCGCCTCGGTGAACCCGCCGGTCGTGCAGTTCACCTCCGTCGGCCGGAAGGACTCGCTGCGCAACGTGGAGGAGACCGGCGAGTTCGTGGTGAACCTCGCCCCCGAGGGGCTCTTCGAGCAGATCAACGCGACGGCCACGGACTTCCCGCGCGGCACGAGCGAGTTCGACGCCTGCGGGGTGGAGCGCGAACCGGGCCGCCGGGTGAAGGTGCCCCGCGTGGCCGCCTCCCCGGTGGCCCTGGAGTGCGAGCTCCACAGCACGCTCCGGATCGGCGACTCGACCGTCGTCTTCGGCCGGGTCGTGCACGTCGCCGTCGACGAGGCGTTCCTGGACGACGGCCACCCCGAGATCACCCGGATGCGCCCGCTGACCCGGCTCGGGAAGAACGAGTGGGGCACCCTCGGCGGCGTCAGGGAGATCGCCCGGGTCCCCTACCAGGCCTGAACGACGCGCCTCCGTGAGCACGGCACCGTGCTCACGGAGGGAACGGCGGGTCCGGGGCACCGATCTGACGCCCGCTCACGCCCTGCGAGACCGAAGCGGACTCGTCGGCCCACTCGCGGCCGCTGCGCGTCCCGGCCCGCACCGCCGCCCGAGTTGCCAACTCGGGGGCACAGGAGAAGAGTGGGCCGTGTGATTCCTGTGCACCGTTGAGTCGTGGAACTCCGGTCACCTCGGGCCGCTACACGGGTCGGCCCCCGCGGACGAAGCAGCACACTGACAGCTACAGCTACAGCTACAGCTACAGCTACAGCTACCTGGATCCACCATGACCAGATCCGCCCAGAGACGAGTCGTCCGCGCCGCGAGCGCGTCCCTCCTGGCGGCAGGCATGGCCCTGTCGGCGGGAATGGGCGCCACGGCGGCCGCCGCGCCCCCGCAGTTCCAGGCCGTGGGCGCCGAGCCGGCCCAGCCGACACCGCCACCACCTCCGGAGGACGGGGACCCGGCGGAGCCGGTGGAGCCGGCGGAGCCGGTGGAGCCGGTGGATCCAGGGGAGCCGGTGGACCCGCCTCCTGGCGAGGAGGAGCAGGTGCCACCCGAGGAGGGCGAGCAGGTCCCGCCCGAGGAGGGTGAGGAGCAGGTCCCGCCGGAGGAGGGCGAGCAGGTCCCGCCGGAGGAGGGCGAGCAGGTCCCGCCGGAGGAAGGGCAGGGGGCCGGAGTGGAGGGCGAACTGCCGGCCGAGGGCGAGGAAGCCCCTGCGGCCCAGACCGCCGAATTCCCGAACCTGCCTCCCGAAGAGATCCAGAAGCAGGTCACCACCCGGATCGCGGAGTCCCAGCTCTCGGCCGCGGACAAGGCGAAGGCCCAGAAGGCCCTGGACGACCTCGTCGAGCTCGCCACCAACGGGTCGGCGGAGGAGAAGGCCATTGCGGCGAGCCTCGCGCAGGGGCTGGGAGAGGCCCTGAGGCTCGGTCAGGACGACACCCTGTCGCAGGAGGAGCGGGACAGGTTCAACAAGATCGCGCGCGGCATCGGCGAGGCGTCCGCGAAGGTCTTCGCCCCGAACGCGTCCGTCGAGGACCAGCTCATCTACGGGGACATCCTCACGAACCTGAACGCCGTCATCACGGGCCTCACGGACCCGGCACTCGACGCGGACGGCAAGGCGTTCTACACCAAGTACGTCGACGTGCTCCTCGGCGGCCTGCTGGCCGCCGAGGAGACGGGCACCGCGCCGACGAATCCGGAGGACAAGAAGAAGACCCAGGAGCAGCTGCAGAAGAACGCGGCGGCGCTGAAGGTCTATCAGAGCGCCGGCTCCTCCGAGTCGGAGCGGGCCGAGGCCAAGGCGACGCTCGACGAGCAGGCACGGGCGGTGAACGACCCCGCGTACCTGAAGCTCGTGGCGGAGCTCAAGCGCCTGAAGGCACCGCAGGCCTGCCTCGACGTCGTCCAGACCCGGACGCAGCAGGCCGGCTGGCCGGACGGCTCCCTCTGGGGCCTGACCGACACGTCCTGTGAGGCCACGGTGAAGGCGGGCGCCGCGGACAGCGGCAGCGGCTGGGCCGCGCTCTTCGACTGCGTCCTGAACGAGCCGTTCAGCACCTGCGCGGCGCGCATCCCCGACGAGTAGTCGCGCGCAGGACGGTTCTCCTCGGAGACGAAAGGGCCCGCACGGCATGCCGTGCGGGCCCTGGTGGGGTGTCTCGGCTTCCGGTCAGTCGCCGGACTCGCCCGCGTGCGGGCTGAGGACGTCCGTGCCGACCAGGATGAACAGCAGGATGCCCAGCGCGATGCGGTAGTACACGAACGGCATGAAGGACTTCGTGGTGATGAACTTCATGAACCAGGCGATCACCGCGTAGCCCACGCCGAAGGCGACGATCGTGGCGAAGATCGTCGGACCCCAGGAGACGTGCCCGCCCTCGGTCGCGTCCTTCAGCTCGAAGACGCCCGAGGCGAGGACGGCGGGGATCGCCAGGAGGAACGAGTAGCGGGCGGCGGACTCGCGGGTGTAGCCCATCAGCAGACCGCCGGAGATCGTCGCGCCGGAGCGGGAGACGCCGGGGATGAGCGCCATCGCCTGGCAGAAGCCGAAGATCAGGCCGTCGCGGACGCCGAGGTCCTTCAGCGTCTTGCGCTCCCGGACCACCCGGTGGCGGCCGCCGATCTCGTCGCGGGCGGCGAGCCGGTCGGCGACGCCGAGGACGACGCCCATCACGATGAGCGTGGTGGCGATGAGCCGCAGGTCACGGAAGGGACCCTCGATCTGGTCCTTGAGCGTGACGCCGAGGACGCCGATCGGGATGGAGCCGACGATCACCAGCCAGCCCATCTGGGCGTCGTGGTCGGAGCGCATCGACTTGTCCGTCAGCGAGCGGAACCACGCCGAGATGATCCGGCCGATGTCCTTGCGGAAGTAGATCAGGACGGCGGTCTCCGTGCCGATCTGCGTGATCGCCGTGAAGGCCGCGCCCGGGTCCTCCCAGCCGGCGAAGGCGGCGGTGAGCCGGAGATGTGCGCTGGAGGAGATGGGAAGGAACTCCGTCAGCCCCTGGACGAGTCCGAGGATGAACGATTCGAACCAACTCATGGGGCTTGGGCCGTCCCGTATGTACGTGTGCGGTCAGAAGGTCGAGCGCAGCGTACCGCCCCAAGGTGACGCGTCCGTGATCAGGTGGCGTCGGCGGTCGCGGGCACCCGCGGCCGGCGCAGGGCGTGCCGCTTCCGCCAGGCGACCACCGCCGCCGCGAGCCCCGACACCACGATGAAACCGGCCGAGAACAGGAACGCCGGCGAACCGGGCTCGCCCGCCTGAGCGCCGGCCACCACGTACGCCGCCGTGTTCGGCACCGTCCCGATCGCCGTCGCCAGCAGGAACGGCACGTACCCCATCCGCGAGACCGCCGCGCAGTAGTTGGCCGCGGCGAACGGCACGCCGGGGAAGAGCCGGATCGCCAGCATCGAGCGGAAGCCGTGCCGGCTCAGCTGCCCGTCCGCCGCCCGCAGCCAGCGCCCCTTGAGGAGCGGCCGCAGCGCGTCCTGGCCGAGCACCCGGCCCAGGGTGAACGAGATGCCGGCGCCGAGCACCGTCCCCGCCACCGCGGCCGTCAGCCCGTACGCGGAACCGAAGAGCGCCCCCGCCGCGAGGTTCAGCACCGGGCGCGGCACGAACGCCGCCGTGCACAGCCCGTACGCCAGACCGAACAGCAGCACCGCGCCCGCACCCGCTCCGTCCGTCCGCGGCCACCCCGAGGCCAGCAGGCGCTGCGGCTCGTACAGCACCACCAGCGTGCCGGCGGTCAGCAGGACGAGCGCGAGCAGCGCGAGACGCGACCGGGGCGAGATCAGGGCCCGGGAGCAGCGGACGGCGAACGGGTCCGTCGGCCGGGGCACGGGAGCGAGCATCCGGGGAGAGTAGCGGAGACCTCCGTATGATCGCCGTAATGTGCGCCATGTCCGACCCCGGCCGGCCGCTCGACCCCGGGCCGGGGCAGCCTCCGTACGACGTCCCCGGACCGCTCCCGCGTGACGTCCCCGACAGCGACGTCCCCGACAGCGAGCTCGCCGACACCGTCCTCGGCCGCCTCACCACGCTCTACCCCGCCGCCGGGAACCCCTTCCGGGCGCAGGAGATGGTCGCGTACATGAAGGGCGTGGCGCCCTTCCTCGGCATCCGGACGCCGGAGCGCCGCGCCCTCTCCCGCACCGTCCTCGACGGCACCCCGCGGCCCGCCGAGGACGACTGCGCGGCCGTCGCGCTGCGCTGCTTCGCGCTCCCCGAGCGGGAGTACCACTACTTCGCCGTCGACTACCTGCGCCGCCACGTGAAGCGGTGCTCGTCCGGCTTCCTGCCCGTCGCCCGGCGGCTCGTGACCACGGTCTCCTGGTGGGACACCGTCGACCACCTCGCCGCCCACGTCGTCGGCGGACTCGTCGCCGCCGACCCGGCGCTCGGCGCCGAGATGGACCGGTGGATCGACGACGAGGACCTGTGGATCGCCCGCACCGCCCTCCTCCACCAGCTGCGCCTCAAGGAGGACACGGACGCCGACCGGCTCTTCGCGTACTGCCTGCGGCGCGCCGCCGACACCGACTTCTTCCTGCGCAAGGCCATCGGCTGGAGCCTGCGCGAGTACGGCAAAACCGCCCCGGGCGAGGTGCGCGCCTTCGTCGCCGACCACCGCTCCCTCCTCTCCCCGCTCTCGGTCCGCGAGGCCCTCAAGCACCTGTGACCCACCCTGCCGGGGGCCGCGCCGGGCGGCTGCGCGAGACTCGGGCCATGAGCGACACGGACACGCCAGGGGGCGGCACGACGGACGGCGGGACCGCACTGGTCCTCGGAGCGGGCGGCCTGGTCGGCGCCGCCTGGGAGATCGGGCTCCTCCACGGCCTCGCCGAGGCGGGCACGGACCTCTCCGACGCCGGCCTGGTCGTCGGCAGCTCCGCCGGCGCCGTCGTCGGCGCCCTGCTCACCGCCGGCACCACCCCTCTCGCCGAGCTGTACGAACGGCAGCTCGACGGCACCGACACCGAGCCGGCCGTCCGCTTCGGCGCCGGGACCCTCCTCCGCTACACCCTCGCCGTCCTCACCTCCCGCACCCCGGAGGCGTACGGCCGCAAGCTCGGCCGGCTCGCCCTGCGGGCCCGCACCGTCGACGAGGCCGCCCGGCGGGCCGTCGTCGCGAAGCGCCTCGGCGAGGCCACCGAGTGGCCCGGCGCCGGCCGGCTGCGGCTCACCGCCGTCGACGCGGAGAGCGGCGCGCTCGGCGTGTTCGACGGCGGCCCGGACGGGGTCGGGCTCGTCGACGCGGTCACGGCCGGCTGCGCGATCCCGGGTGTCTGGCCGCCCGCGAGCCTCGCCGGACGGCGCTGGATCGACGGCGGCGTCCACTCCACCGCCAACGCCCACCTCGCCGCCGGCCGGGAACGGGTGATCGTCGTCGCGCCCAGCGCCATGGGCAACAAGGCCGTGCACTCCCCGGCCCGGCAGGCCGCCGCCCTCACCGCCGCCGGCAGCCGTGTCGTGGTGATCACCCCCGACGCGGACGCCAAGGCCGTCATCGGCGCCCGCGCGCTCGACCCCGCCCAGCGGGGTGCCGCCGCCCGTGCCGGCCGCGCCCAGGCCGCCGCGCACGCGAAGGCGGTCGCCGCCGTCCTGGCCGGGTGACGGGAGGGCGCGAGCATGATCCGCGCGGGAGCACAATGAAGGGGTGAACGAGCAGATTCCCGTCCTCCGCGAGGTCGACCACGGCACCGCGCGCCTCATGCCCGACGTGGACCGGGAGCGGGCCTGGCTGCTCACCGTCGACGGGGCGCCGCAGTCGTACGTCGACCTCGACGAGCCCGGCCACCTGGAGTTCGAGTACGCCCGCCGGCTCGGCCACGTCGTCGACACGGCCGCCGAGGAGGGGGCGCCGCTGGACGTGCTCCACCTCGGCGGCGGGGCCCTCTCGCTGCCCCGGTACGTCTCCGTCACCCGGCCCGGGTCGCGCCAGGACGTCGTCGAGGCCGACGGCGGGCTCGTCGCGCTCGTCGCCGAGCACCTGCCGCTGCCGGACGGCTCCGGCGTCACCGTGCACACCGCCGACGCCCGCGCCTGGCTGGAGGCGGCGCCCACCGCCTCGGCCGACCTGATCGTCGGCGACGTCTTCGGCGGCTCGCGCGTCCCCGCGCACCTGACCTCGCTCACGTACGCCCGGGAGGTCCGGCGGGTGCTGCGCCCGGGCGGGATCTACGCGGCCAACCTCGCCGACGGGGCGCCGTTCGGCTTCCTCCGGGGCCAGCTCGCCACCTTCGCGGCGGTCTTCCCCGAGCTCGCCCTGATCGCCGAGCCGGCGGTGCTGCGCGGCCGGCGGTTCGGGAACGCGGTCCTGGTCGCCTCCGACGAGGCCCTCGACGTGGCCGGGCTGACCCGCCGGGCGGCCGCGGACGCCTTCCCCGCGCGCGTGGAGCACGGGGAGGCGCTGGCGCGGTTCACCGGGGGCGCGCCCCCGGTCGGCGACGCGGAGGCCGTCGGGTCACCCGTGCCGCCCGAGGGCGCCTTCGGCATCGGCTGACGCACCCGGCGCGGGGACGGCGGCGGGTGTCGTGCCGCCGCCCGCCGCGGCGGCCCCCTCCCGGTGCGGACGCCGCGTCAGGTTGCGGACGTCGGGGACCAGCAGGACGAGCGCGGTGACCAGGGTCATCAGGACCGCCGCGCCCCACAGCGAGGCCGTCCGGCCGAAGGCCGTCTCGGACGGCCCGGCCAGGGCGGTCGTCAGGGGCAGCAGCGCGGTGGAGCCGAACCAGTCGTAGGCGGAGACCCGGGACAGCTTCTCCTCCGGGATCTCCTGGTGCAGCGTGGTCATCCAGGAGACGCCGAAGATCTCCATCGCCACGCCGCTGGCGAACATCACGGCCGTGAGGCCGATCGCGGGCAGCGGGACGGCGAGCGCCGCCGAGGGCAGCGCGATCGGGAAGACGCCGAGGGTGCCGACGAGGAGCATCCGGCGCGGCTTCCACCGGGTCATCAGGATCGCGCCGACGACCGTGCCCACGCCGTACCCCGCGAGCGCGATGCCCCAGGGGCGGGCGCCGCCGAGCTCGTCCCGGGCGACCAGCGGTCCGTACACCGACTCGACCGCGCCGATGAGTCCGACGACGACGGAGAACTGGGCGACGATCGACCACAGCCACGGGCGGCCGACGAACTCCTGCCAGCCCTCGCGCAGATCGGAGAGGAGTCCGCCGCCGGGCTTGCGCTCCGAGATGCCGCTGACGTCGAGGAAGGCGCGCAGGGCGGCCGCCACGGCGAAGGCGGCGGCGTCGACGGCGAGGACCCAGCCGGCGCCGACGAAGGCGACGAGCGCGCCGCCGAGCGCGGCGCCGCCGATGCCCGCGCCGTGCATCGCCATCCGGTAGAAGGCGAAGGCCCGGCTCGCCTGCTCGCCCGAGACGCTGGACATGAGCATGCCCTCGGCCGCCGGGTTGAAGAAGGCCTGCCCGGCGCCGCAGAGGCCGGTGAGCACCATCATCTGCCAGATCTCGGCGGTGCCGGAGAGGACCAGCGCCGCGAAGACCGCCTGGGAGACGAAGTTCATCGTGTTCGCGGCGACCATCACGCGGTGCCGGGGGAAGCGGTCGGCGACCGCGCCGCCTATGAGCAGGAACAGCACGAGCGGCAGGAAGCGCGCCATGGCGACGAGGCCCACGTCGCCCGCGTCGCCGCCGGACTCGAAGACGGCCCAGGTGGTGGCGATCAGGGCGCCGTTCGCACCGAGGCTCGTCACGATGGTGGCGGCGGTGAGCAGCACGTAGTTGCGGCCGGCCCACGCGGGGCGGCGGGTGGCGCGGGGGGAGGCGGAGCGTTTCGTCACTGGGGGACTATCCCCGCCGCCTCCCCTTCCTGCCAAACCGGATTCGTCCTGGCGGACGCTCAGGAGCCCGGGGTGAGGCGGACCGTGGAGAGGATCTTCCGCATCGTCGCGTCCGGGAGCTCGTCCTTCACGCCGTCCGCCGCGTAGAGCACGAAGGTCGAGAGGTCGTTCTTGGCGTTGAGGAAGCTGAAGGCCATCGACTTGCCGTCGGTCTCGCACTTGTTGCGCTTCTTCACGCCGGGGGCGACGGCGGTGGCCATGCTCCCCTTGAGACCGGACGCCGTGGTGTACGGGACGGGGTTGGTGATCTTGATGGTCTTCTCCGGCATGTGCTGCGCGAACGCCGCCCACACCCACATGCCGGCCTGGCCGCGCGCGGCGGAGGCGGCGTCCTTGGCGCCCTGGGCGCCCTTCGTGCCGGCGCCCGCCAGTCCCGAGTACTCGGGACTGCCGCTCCTGTCCGAGTCGACGGCGCACCACTTGCTCTTGAAGTCGGCGGGTCCGGACATGACGACGAGCGGGCTGCCGTCGCCCTTCTCCGCGTCCTCGAAGCCCACGCGCATGGTCGGCTTGCCGACCTCCCACTCCGGCGGCACGTCGAAGAGGGTGCCGTACGAGGGGTTGTGGACGACCTTCCAGCCGGGGATCGTCGGCTGGTACTCCTCGCCGGCGCCGCGCGGGTTGTCGATCTCGGAGGTCGGCGCCTCCGAGGGCTCGCTCGACGTGGTCGCGGGGGAGGAGGGCGCGGAGGAGCTGGTCGTCGGCTTGTCGGCGACGTCCTTCTTGCCCTCGTCGTCGCCCAGGACGAGGAAGGCGGTCACGCCGCCCGCGACGACCACGGCCGTGGCGGCGACGATCGCGATGAGCGTGGTCCGCTTCCGGCCGCCGCCGCCCGGGCCCTGCGGCGGGACCGGGCCGGGCACCTGGTACTGCGGCACGGTCGGCTGCTGGTACGGGTTGGGCTGCGCGTATCCCTGCTGCGGGTACTGCGGGTAGCCGCCCTGCTGCGGGTATCCCGGCTGCGTCGGCTGCTGGTACGGGTTCGGCTGCTGGTATCCCGGCTGCTGGTACGGGTTCTGGTTCTGGTCCTGCGGGTTCTGCTCGCCCCCGGGCGGCTGCTGTCCTGGCCACATGGGCCGTAACGATAGAGGGGTGGGGCGGGCCCGGCCACGCCCGGCCCCGCCCGGGGCGGTCACGGTTCGGTCCGGGAAGGCATGGCCAAGACTTCTACTCGCGGGTAACATCACGGCCCATGAGCGCAGACCAGAAGTCCGTCGGCGAGATGCTCGCCGCCACGGTCCCCATGGCGGGAACCCTCAACCTGGAGTTCCTGGAGACCACCGCCGAGCGCGCCGTCGTGCGCCTGCCCGACCAGCCCGCGTACCACAACCACGTGGGCGGCCCGCACGCCGGCGCGATGTTCACCCTCGCCGAGTCCGCCAGCGGCGCCATCGTCCTCGCCGCCTTCGGCGACCAGCTCGGCCGAGCCGTGCCGCTCGCCGTCAACGCGGAGATCGCGTACAAGAAGCTCGCCATGGGCGTCGTCACCGCGACCGCCACCCTCGGCCGCCCGATCGCCGACGTCGTCGCCGAGCTCGACGCCGGGGAGCGCCCCGAGTTCCCGGTCCGCATCGACATCACCCGCGAGGACGGCGCCGTCACCGGCGAGATGACCGTCCTGTGGACGCTGCGGCCCAACGGCTTCGGCAAGTGAGCCACCGGTAGGGACCGCCTCCCCGCCCCCGCACCCTCCCTTCGGGTGCGGGGGCGGTCGCGTCCCGGGGCGGCGCCCCGGAAGCGGCCGGGCGCTCCCGCACACTGCGGGCACGGGCCGGACCGGCAGGCGGCCGGCCGTCCGCCCCGAGGAGCCGCCCCATGCCGGACGAGCCGACACCCTCCGCCCACCCCGGACGCCCCTCCACGGAGGGCGCGGACACGCCCCGGGCCCCCGGCGCACCGGACGCCGCCGACCCCGCTCCGGTCGCCGCGGGCGCTCCTGGCCGGGGGCACGCGCGCGTGCGGGGCGGCCGGGGCCGGCTGTCGCGGCGGGCGGTGCTGCTGGCGCTCGCCGGCGGGGGCGGGGCCGCCGCCACGGTCGCGCTCGCCCGGGGGACCGCCCACGCCGGGCCGCGGGCCGCTCCCGGCGCTTCCGGCAGCCGGGCCGACGGCCTCCTCGCCCGGCTCACGCTCGACGAGAAGGTCGGGCTCCTCCACGGGGCTCCCGATCCCGCGAGTCTCGGGCAGGCCGGGTACGTGCCCGGGGTGCCCCGGCTGGGGATCCCGCCGCTGCGGCTCGCCGACGGGCCCGCCGGGATCCGGGTGCGCGGGACGGCCACCGCGCTGCCCGCGCCGGTGATGCTCGCCGCCGCCTTCGACCCGGGCCTCGCCCGCGCGTACGGGCGGGTGCTGGGCCGCGAGGGGCGCGCGCTCGGCCAGGACGTCCTGCTCGCGCCGATGGTCAACCTGATCCGGACCCCGTACGCCGGGCGGAACTTCGAGACCTTCTCCGAGGACCCGCTCCTCTCCGCCGACCTCGTCGCCGAACTCGTCCGCGGCGTGCAGGCCGAGGGCCTCGTCGCCACCGTCAAGCACTTCGCCCTCAACAACCAGGAACGCGACCGAGACTCGGTCGACGTCCGCGCCGACGACCAGACCGCCCACGAGACCGAACTGCGCGGCTTCGAGGCCGCCGTCGCGGCCGGCGCGGGCGCCGTGATGGCCGCGTACAACAAGGTCGGCGGCGTCCACGCGGCCGAGAGCGCCGCCCTCCTCACCACGGTCCTGCGCGAACGCTGGGGCTTCGACGGCTGGGTCATGAGCGACTGGGACGCCGTCCACACCACCGCCGGCGCGCTCACCGCCGGCCTCGACATGGAGATGCCGGGCGGTGCCCGCTACGGCGCCCCGCTCCGCGACGCGGTGCGCGCGGGCCGGATCCCGGAGGCCGCCGTCGACCGGGCCGTACGCCGCGCCCTCGCCGTACGCGACCGGCTCGGGCTGCTCGACCAGCCGCCCGCCGCCCGGCCGGCGCGGGACGCCGCCTCCGGGGCGCGGCTCGCGCTGCGCGTCGCCACCGCGGGCGCGACCCTGCTCCGCAACGAGGGCGCCGCCCTCCCGCTGACCGGCCCGGCCGCCCGCTCGATCGCCGTGATCGGACCCACCGCGTCCGTCCCCTTCGTCAGCGGCGGCGGCAGCGCCCACGTCGTTCCCGACGCCGCCGCCCGCCCCTTCGACGCGATCCGCGCGCGGGCCGGCGCCGACGCCACCGTCGCCCACGCCGTCGGCGAGGACCTCTTCGGCCGCCCGCTGCCGCCGCTCGTGCCCGCCGTGGACCTCGACGCCGTCCGGGTCGCCGCCGGCGCCACCTGGAGCCGGACCGCCACGCTCACGACCGCCGAGGCCGACGAGTGGACCTTCCTCGTCCACTACAGCGGCACCCGGCCCACCGTCACCCTCGACGGCGCCGAACTCTTCCCCGTCCGCCAGGGCGTCGCCGAGTTCTTCGCCGGCGGACTGCTCGCCGCCGCCCCCGACGGCCTCGCCGTGCGCCGCGTCACCCTGCGGCTCGCGGCCGGGGACCACACCCTCGCCGTCACCGCGCCGGGCGGCACGGACGGGCAGCTGTTCCGGCTCCGCGCCGTCTCCGGCGCGGACCGGGCCGCCGACGTGGCCGAGGCCGTCGGGCACGCGCGCGTGGCGGCGGCCGTCGTCCTCTTCGCGTACGAGGACGCCACCGAGGGCCAGGACCGGACGAGCCTCGCGCTCCCCGGGAACCAGCGGGACCTCATCGAGGCGGTGACGGCCGTCAACCCGAGGACGACCGTCGTCCTCAACACCTCCTCGGCCGTCACCATGGAGTGGCTGGACCGCACCGCCGCCGTCCTCCAGATGTACTACCCGGGACAGGAGGGCGCCGCCGCGACGACGGCCGTGCTCTTCGGCGACGCCGACCCCGGCGGCCGGCTCACCCAGACCTTCCCCGCCGCCGAGGACCGCCACCCGACCGCCGGCGACCCGCGCCGCTACCCGGGGCGCGACGGGATCGAGGAGTACTCCGAGGGCGTCCACATCGGCCACCGCTGGTACGAGAAGGAGGGCATCGCCCCGCTCTTCCCCTTCGGGCACGGCCTGTCGTACGCGAGCTTCGCCCACGAGGACCTGATCGCGGCCCCCGGGGAGGGCGGCGGCGTCGACGTCACCTTCACCGTCCGCAACACCGGCGACCGCCCCGGCGTCGACGTCCCCCAGATCTATCTCGGCGCCTCGCCCGACCTCGCCGCGCGCGGCATCGACCAGCCCCGCTCCCTCCTCGCCGGCTACCGGCGGCTCGAACTGGCCGCGGGGGAGCGGCGCCGCGTCACCGTCCACCTCACCGCCCGCACCCTCTCCTCCTGGTCGACCGCGGTCGGCGGTTTCGTCCTCGGCACCGGGCGGCGGGCGCTGCGGGTCGCGCGGTCGGCCGCGGACCCGGGGCTCCGGGCCACGGTCGAGGTCCGTTCGGGCTGACCGGGTAGGCTGCCCCGGCGTGCCCGACGCGGGGCGCGCCACCGCAGCGGCCCGCGACCGGGGCCGTGCCGGCTCAACGGGAGGAACCCGCGTTGCACGTCCAGGAGTGGCTGGAGACGATCCCGGCCGTCGCCATCTACGCGCTGGTGGGGGTGGTGATCGGACTGGAGAGCCTGGGCATCCCGCTCCCCGGCGAGATCGTCCTCGTCAGCTCGGCCCTGCTCGCCTCGCAGCACGGGGACATCAACCCGTGGGTGCTGGGCGGCTGTGCCACCGCCGGCGCGATCATCGGCGACTCGATCGGGTACGCCATCGGCCGGAAGGGCGGCCGTCCGCTGCTCGCCTGGCTCGGGGGGAAGTTCCCCAAGCACTTCAGCGAGGCGAACATCGCGCTCGCCGAGCGCTCCTTCCAGAAGTGGGGCATGTGGGCGGTCTTCTTCGGCCGCTTCATCGCCCTGCTGCGGATCTTCGCCGGCCCGCTGGCGGGCGTCCTGAAGATGCCGTACTGGAAGTTCCTCATCGCCAACGTCTTCGGCGGCATCCTCTGGGCGGGCGGCACCACCGCCGTCATCTACTCCGTCGGCATCGTCGCCGAGGCGTGGCTGAAGCGCTTCTCCTGGCTGGGCCTGGTGCTCGCCGTCCTCGTCGGCGTCACCTCGATGCTCGTCATCAGGAACCGCGCCAAGAAGGCGGCCGCCGAGGCGCGACAGCAGCCGCAGCCGGAGCCGGAGGCCCTGCGGGAGCCGGTCGCGGCGGAGTGAGCGCGCGACGCGTCCGTACGTGACGGAGGGCGGCACCCGGGAGCGTTCCGGGCGCCGCCCTCCGTCGCGTACGAGGGGACGGGCGCGGTCAGTCCTCGTAGGCCTCGGCGTGGGTCTTGGCCAGGTGGAGGTACATCTCGGCGTTCAGCCGGATGCCCGCCCGCTCCTCCTCGGTCAGCGCCCGGCGGACCTTCGCGGGGACGCCGGCGACGAGCGAGCCGGGCGGGACCTCCATGCCCTGCGGCACGAGCGCCTGCGCGGCGATCAGCGAGCCCGCGCCGATCCGGGCGCCGTTGAGCACCGTCGCGCCCATGCCGACGAGGACGTCGTCCTCGATGACGCAGCCGTGGACGGTGGCGTTGTGCCCGATCGTGACGCGGTCGCCGATGGAGACGGGGAAGCCGGGGTCGACGTGGACGGTGCAGTTGTCCTGGACGTTGGAGTCCTCGCCCACGGTGATGGGGCCGCAGTCGGCGCGCAGCACCGCGTGGTACCAGATTCCGGCGCGCGCCCCGAGCGTCACCTCGCCGAGCACCACCGAGGTCGGGGCCGTGAAGGCGGTCGGGTCGACGTTCGGCTCCTTGCCGCCGACGGCCTTGATCAACGCCTCTGCCATGGGGTCTCACTCCTGGGGTCCGTACGGCCCGTGCGGCCGTGGTGGTGTCGCGCCAACCGGTGTTCTGCCCGCAGCCTATGACGGTCCCATGACGGACATCACAGGGGACGGCGCCGACCGGCCCCGACACCGCCGACTACGGTGTCGGGGTGCCCAGAAACGGAAACACGTTCTCATCCCTGACCGCCTGGCGGCGCCGGGTCGTCGCCCACGCCCTCCAGGGCGGTCTGCGCTGGGCGCAGCAGGCGGGCGCGGTGACGGCGGAGCACCCCGGGCGGCTGCGGTTCCGGCGGCTCGGCGCGGGCACCCGGCTCGCCTTCCCGCAGGGCACGGTCTTCGGCGAGCGGTGGATCGAGATCGGCGAGTGCTGCATCATCGCCGAGCAGGTGACCCTGACCGCCGGGATGCTGCCGGGGCTCGACCTCGGCACGGAGACGGTGCTGACCCTCGGCGACGGCGTCGTCCTCGGCCGCGGCAGCCATGTCATCGCGGACACGACGATCACCATCGGTTCGGACACCTACTGCGGTCCGTACGTCTACATCACCTCGACGAACCACAGTTACGACGATCCGCACGAGCCCATCGGGCGCCAGTGGCCCCGCTCCGAGCCGGTCTCGATCGGCCCCGGCTGCTGGCTGGGCACCGGGGCGGTGATCCTGCCGGGCGCGCGGATCGGCCGGAACGTCGTCGTCGCGGCCGGCGCGGTGGTCCGCGGCGAGGTGCCCGACCACTCGGTGGTGGCGGGAGCCCCGGCCAGGGTCGTACGCCGCTGGGATCCGGAGTCCGGCTGGCAGCCGCCGCTGCGCACGCCGGCCCCGAGGCCGATACCGGAGGACGTCACCTCCGAGCAGCTGGCGGCGCTGGCGGCCTGGGAGGTCCGGCAGGAACAGGCCGAGGCGTCGACGTCCTGACGCCCGCGGGTCAGCCGCTCGCGATGAGGACCGTGCCGACGAGCGCGAGCCCCGCCCCCGCCGCCTGGACCGCGCGCAGCCGCTCGCGGAGCACGCCGAAGGCGGCGAGCGCGGTCACCACCGGGTAGAGACTCGCGAGCACGGCGGCCACCAGGACCGGGCCGCGCTGCGCGGCGAGCGCGTACGTGCCGTTGGCGGCGACGTCGGCCAGGCCCACGAAGGCGAGCGCCGGCAGCGCGCCGAGGATCACCCGGAAGCCCCCCTCGGGCAGCGCCCGGCCGCCGCGCCGCACGGAGAGGTACAGCGCGCCGCCGCCGACGGCGACGTTGGTGACGCGCTGCACGAAGAGCGCGAGGAAGAGGCCGGTGACCGTGGTGGAGGCCTCGGCGATGAGCGCCATGACGGCACCGAAGCCGAAGGCGGCGAAGAGCGTGAGGGCGATGGCCTGCCGCTGGACGGGGGCGCCGCGCAGCTCGGGGCCGCCGGCCAGGACGATGCCCACGATGGCGGCGACGATGCCGCCGACCTGGAACAGGCCGGGCCGGTCGCCGAGGACGAGGCCCACGGTGACGGGGACGACCACGCCGATCGAGCCGAGCGGCGAGACGACCCCCATCGGGCCGAGCGCGAGGGCCTTGTAGAAGGCGAGCATCGCGGCGGGGCCGACGACACCGGCGGCGACCGCGTACCAGAGGCCGGGGCCCGCCTCGGTCCAGGCGCCCGTCGCGAGGACGACCACGCCGAGGACGAGCACCGCGAGCACCTGCGAGACCACGACGACGGTGAGGGCCGGTATGCGCCGGGTGAGCAGTCCGCCCCCGAAGTCGGCGAGGCCCCAGAGGAGGGCGGTGGCCAGGGCGAACACGGCGGTCATGGGGGTCCTCGCAGGCAGGTACGGGCGTGGCCGGGGCAGTACAGTGCAGTGCACGATCGGGTGCGCTTCACCGTAGTGCAGTGTATTGAACTCTGCCATCAAGAATATTGGACGGAATGTGTCGGACCTGGACCAGCTGACCCAGTCGCTCGCCCGCAACCTCAAGCGCTGGCGCAAGGAACGGGGCTTCACCCTGGACGCGCTCGCCGCCCGCGCCGGCGTCAGTCGCGGCATGATCATCCAGATCGAGCAGGCCCGCACCAACCCGAGCGTCGGCACCACCGTGAAGCTGGCCGACGCCCTCGGCGTCTCCATCACCACCCTCCTCGACCACGAGCAGGGCACCCACGTCCGGCTCGTGCCGCCGGAACAGGCCGTCCGCATGTGGTCCACCCCGGCCGGCAGCCACACCACCCTGCTCGCCGGCACCGAGGCCCGCGGCCCCCTGGAGCTCTGGTCCTGGTCCCTCGTGTCCGGCGAGGGCAGCTCCTCCGACCCGCACCCGCCGGGCACCACCGAGCTGCTCCACGTCACCGCCGGCGTGCTCACCCTCGTCGTCGACGGCGTCGAGCACGCCGTCCCCGCCGGCACCTCCGCCGTCTTCGAGGCCTCGGCCCCGCACACGTACCGCAACGACGGCGACGAGACCGTCGAGCTGACCATGGCCGTCTCGGTGCCGCCCGTACGCTGAGACGGCCGAACGCTGAGACGGCCGGCCGGCCGGGCGGCGGGCGCGAGCCGCTAGCGTGGCGCGCATGCGCGCACCCATCGGAGACTTCGACGACGCCCTGCCCGCCCCCGACTGCACGGAGCTCCTCACGCCTCCCGTCGCCGCGGCCGTCCGCGCCTGGACCGGACCCGTCCCCGCCGAGCAGATCCTCTACGTCGACACCGACCCGGCGATCGCCGACACCGCCGTCTTCGTGGAGCACTACGGCCCGTCGCTCCTGGACGAGTCCGCGAACTGCGTCGTCGTGGCGGGGAAGCGCGGCGAGACGACGACGCTCGCCGCGTGCCTGGTGAAGTCCGCCCACCGCGTCGACGTCAACGGCGTCGTCCGCAAGGAACTCGGCGCCCGCAAGGTGAGCTTCGCGCCGATGGAGACCGCCACCGGCGACAGCGGCATGGAGTACGGCGGCATCACCCCCGTCGGCCTGCCCGCCGCGTGGCCCCTCCTCGTGGACGCCGCCGTCGTCGACACCCCCTGGGTGCTCGTCGGCAGCGGCCGCCGCCGGGGAAAGCTCATCCTCCCGGGCAAGGCCTTCGCCCAGCTCCCGAACGCCGTCGTCCTGGAAGGGCTCGGCCGGCCCGCGGCGTGACGGTCCGTCGGCGGCGCGCCGTTCGCGGCGTGGCGCCTCAGCCCAGGCGGGGGATCTCGATCGCGGGGCAGCGGTCCATCACCATGTCCAGGCCCGCCTCCGTCGTGCGGGCGTACGCGGCCTCGTCGACGACGCCCAGCTGGAACCAGACCGCCTTCGCGCCGGCCTCCCGCGCCTCGTCGGCGACCGCGCCGGCCAGGGAACTGTTGACGAAGACGTCCACGACGTCGACCGGGAACGGGATGTCGGCGAGGGAGGCGTAGCCCCGCTCCCCGTGGACCGTCTCCGCCTTCGGGTGGACCGGCACGATCCGCTTGCCGAAGCGCTGGAGCACGGCCGCCACCCCGTACGCGGCGCGCTCCCGGTTCGCGGAGAGGCCCACGATCGCCCAGGTGTCGCCCGTGCCCGTCAGGATCCGGCGGACGATCTCCTCCTCGGAGCGCTCCGCAGCCTCGGTGATCGTGGTGTCGACGCTCATCCCTGATGCCTTCCCTCGTTCCGTACGGGCCTTGCCCCGTCCTCCGTACGAACCCGCCGCGCCCCCGGAACCTTCCCGCACCGGACCAGGAGGGGGCGCGGCGGGCGGTTCAGCCGTCCCAGGCGCGCCGTTCGTCCTCCCGGGGGGCCAGGACCAGGGACGGACGGCCCGGGCCGAAGGCCAGCACCGGCCGCTCCGCGTCCCACGCCCGCCACCCCGGATCGCCGTCGGCCGCGAACGCCACCCAGGCCGCGTGCATCGCCGCCGCCAGCGCGCGCGGCGCGTCCGGACCGGTCAGCGCCCGCGCCTCCGGGGTGTCCAGGGTGTCGAAGACGAAGCCGAGCTCCAGGGCGTGGCAGGCGCCGAGGCCGAGCACCGGCGACCGCCAGCCGAACTCGTACAGGTACGTCCGCCCCGCCGCCCCCGACCCCAGCCGCGCGTCGGCGAGCCGGTTCAACGGCACCCGCAGCAGCTTGTCGGTGGCCAGCGCGCCCAGGACCTCGCCCGGCCTGGCCCCCGGCCGGTTCGCCCGGTAGACCCGCGCCGTCCGCGACGGCACCCGCGTCTTCCACAACGCCAGCCGCAGCGTGAGCGGCGACAGCCGCTCCACGAGGCCGCTCGGCACGAACCAGAGCCGGTACTCCTCCGCCGTCGTCCCGAGCAGCAGGTCGACCTCGCCGGAGGCCGTGCCCGGCCCGCCGGCGAGCAGCGCCTCCGCCGGATCGCGCGGCAGCACCTCGCCGTCCACCACGAGCTGGAAGGAGTGCCCGCCACCGGTCAGCGGCGAGCCCTTCGCCGTCACCTCCGTCTGCGCCGTCAGCAGGCGCTCCCGGTCCACCGCGGCGAACGCCTCCGCCGTCGCCGGGACCCCGAGACGCTTCGCCACCGCCTCGGTCGTCCGCCGCGCCCGCTCCACCGGCAGCGCCATGGGCGCCCCGCTCTGCACGACCGCCCGCCGGAACAGTCCGCGCGCGAGCGGCGAGGCGAGCAGCGCCGCGATCGAGATCGCGCCCGCCGACTCCCCGAAGACCGTCACCCGCTCCGGATCGCCCCCGAAGGCCGCGATGTTCTCCCGCACCCAGGCGAGGGCGGCGAGCTGGTCGCGCAGACCGAGGTTGGCCGGTGCGTCCGGGAAGACCCCGAACCCCTCGACGCCGAGCCGGTAGTTGACGGAGACGAGGACCACGCCGTCGCGCGCGAACGCGGAGCCGTCGTAGACGGGGACGGCGTTGGAGCCGTGGAGCAGCGAACCGCCGTGGATCCACACCATCACCGGCCGACCGGTCCGGGGCCCGGCTTCGGCTTCGGCTTCGGATTCGGGGTTCCAGGGCGCCCAGACGTTGACGTTGAGGCAGTCGTCGCCCTCGACCGCCGGGTCCGGCAACAGCGCGTCCAGCGGCGGGGCATAGGGCCGTTTCGGTGCGGTCGGCCCGAACTCCGTCGCCGTCCGCACCCCCTCCCACGGCTCCACGGGCTCCGGGGCACGGAACCGCAGCGCCCCGAACGGCGCCCGCGCGTACGGCACTCCGAGGAAGCGGGCCACCCCGTCGGCCACGAACGCGCCCCGCACCCGCCCGGCCGCGAGCACCGCCTCGGGCGCCGCCTCCGGCGCCGTCACGGCCGGGGCTCCACGAGGGCGCGCTTGAGGACCTTGCCGGTCGGGCCCAGGGGCAGGGCGTCGACGAAGCGGACGAGGCGCGGGTACTTGTGGCGGCCGAGCCGCTCCCGCGCCCAGTCGACCAGCTCCGCCTCCGTGACGGGGACGCCCTCGCGCCGGACCACCACCGCGCACACCTCCTCGCCCTTCGCCTCGTCGGGCACCCCGATCACGGCGACCTCGGACACCGACGGATGCCGGACCAGGACCTCCTCGACCTCGCGCGGATAGATGTTGAACCCGCCCCGGATCACCAGGTCCTTCTTCCGGTCCACGATCCGCAGGAAGCCGTCCTCGTCGCGGACCCCCAGGTCGCCGGTGCGGAACCAGCCGTCCACGACCGCCGCCGCCGTCGCCGCGGGATCGTCGAGGTACCCGGCGAAGACGTTGTGCCCCCGCACCACCACCTCGCCGACCGTCCCGTCCGGCAGCAGCCGGATCGCGTCCTCGGCGGCCGCGTCGGCCACCCCGACCTCCACGCCCCACACCGGATGCCCCACCGTGCCGGGCCGCCGCCCCAGGTGCGGCTGGTTGAACGTCGCCACCGGCGAGGTCTCCGTCAGGCCGTACCCCTCCAGGACCTGCGTCCCGAAGGTCTCCTCGAAACGCTCCAGGACCGCGACCGGCAGCGCCGCGCCCCCGGAGACCGCCGCCCGCAGCGCCTCCGGACGCCGCTCCGAGGAGGCCGCCGCCTCCACCAGCGCGTGGTACATCGTCGGCACGCCCATGAACACCGTCACGCCCTCGTCGGTGATCACGTCGAGGGCCGCGGGGCCGCTGAACCTCGGCAGCAGCACCAGCGTGGCGCCCTGGCGCAGCGACCCGTTCATCGCGCACGTCTGCCCGTAGCTGTGGAAGAGCGGCAGACAGCCGAGGACGACGTCGTCCGCGCCGAGACCGAGCAGGTCCTGCGCGGTGACGGCCGCGTTCATGACGATGTTGAGATGGGTGAGGCAGGCGCCCTTGGGACGGCCCGTGGTGCCGCTCGTGTAGAGGATCACCGCCGTGTCGGACGGCTCGGCGGGCTCCGCCGCGGCCAGCGGTCCCGGCGCCGACGGCGCGCCCTGGAAGGCCCGCACCCCGGCCGCCCGCGCCGCCTCGTCGGCGACCGCCCAGAGCGGCCCGCCGCTCACGATCGCCGTCGCCCCGCTGTGTTCGAGGACGAAGCGCACCTCGTCGGCGACGAGCAGCGCGTGCACCGGCACGACCGTGGCGCCCGCGGCGAGCGCGCCGTAGTAGACGCGCAGGAACTCGACGGTGTTCGGCAGCAGCACCGCCACCCGGTCGCCCGGCTTCACCCCCGCCTCGCGCAGCCCGGCGGCGCAGCGCAGCGCCGCGTCCCACAGCTCGCGGTAGGTGAACCGGCTCGCGCCCTCGACGACGGCGATCCGGTCGGGGAAGTGGCGGGCGGACTCGCCCAGGACGCCGGCGACGCTCAGTGACATGACACGCTCCCAAGACGTGGAGTTGACGGCGATGTCAACATTCCGTGACACGGCCCAGAATCGATCGCCGGACCACCCCCGCACCATGTGCAGACGCCCACCATGCGGCGATCCGAGCTGGGCATCGGCCACCCGGCCGCCATCCGGGCGTGGCAATCGCCAAACCACGGCGTTACGGTGCGGGCCATGATGTCCAGCCCGCCCGGAGCCCCCGGAACCCGAGGAGGAGCGCCAGGAGCCTCTGGGGCCTCTGGTGCCTCAGGAGCTTCCGGTGCCTCCGGTGCCTCCGGTGCCTCCGGTGCCTCCGGTGCCTCCGGTGCCTCCGGTGCCTCCGGAGCCCCAGGAGCCCCAGGAGCCCCAGGAGCCTCTGGAGCCCCGGGAGGCCCCGGAGCCCCGGGAGGCCCCGGAGCCCCGGGAGGCCCCGGAAAGCCGGGAGCCTCCGGTCCGAGACCCGGCCGTCCGGCCGACCCGCAGGCCGCGCAGGCCGCGCAGGCCGCGCAGGCCGTGCCGGGAGCGCCGGGAGCGCCGGGAGCGCCGGGAGCGCCGGGAGCGCCGGGAGCGCCCGCCCGGCCCGGCTCGGCCGGTGGCTCCGGCGCGCACACCCGGCTGGACTCGGCCGGCGGCTCCGGCGCGCTCCGCCGCTCCCTCGCCGCCGCGCTCCTCGCCGACGTCGACCGGCTCACCGACCGGGCCGTCGAGGACATCCGCGCCCACTCCGGCACCTACGCCGCCGGCGACCCCGTCACCCGCGCGGACCTGTGGGGGATCTGCCGGGACAACCTGCTGCGCGCCCTGGAGGACTTCGGCGGCCTCGCCCCGACCGGCGGAGACTTCGAGGGCGCCGCCCGCGAGACCGGCCGCCGCCGCGCCGAACAGGGCGTCCCGCTGGACATCGTCCTCCAGGCGTACCGGCGCGGCGGCCGGGTCCTGTGGCAGGTGATGGCCGAGCACCTGCGTACCAGGGCCGGCCGCGAGGCGGACAGCCGTGACCTGGAGCTCGACGTCGCCGGCGCCGTCTGGGAGACCATCGACCGCTACTCGGTCGCGATGGCCGACGCCTACCGGCTCGCGCAGCTGGAGCTCCAGAACCAGCGGGACACCCGTCGGGCCGCGCTCTTCGACGCGCTGCTCGACGGCCGCGCCGACGACCCCACCGTCGCGGCCGCGGCGGCCGCCGCCCTCGGCGTGCCCGCCCAGGACCGGTACGTCGTCGTGGTCGCCACCCAGGACCCGGCCGCGCCGCCGCAGCCCGCGCCCGTCCTGGAGGCCCAGGGGCTCTGGTCGTTCTGGCGCCCGCGCTCCGGCCGGTACGCCGGCGTCGTGCGTCTCCCGCGCCGCGACGCCCCCGCCGGCCGGCCCCCGGCCCCGCCCGGCGCCCGGCCCGACCCGGCGCTGCTCCGGCTCCTCGACGCGCTGCGCGAACGCACCGGCGCCACCGCCGGCGTCTCGCCCGAGTTCGAACGCCTCTCCCAGGCGGGCCGCGCCCTCCGGCTCGCCGAACAGACCCTCCGCACCCTCCCCGCAGGCAGCGGCGAGGCCGCCGTCTTCGACGACCGCCTCACCGAGATCCTGCTCGGCGGCCGCCCCGACATCGCCGAGCGGATCGTCACCGTCCACCTCGGGCCCGTCCTCGCCACCGGCGGCGAGCGCACCGGGCTCCTCACCACCCTCCGCGTCTGGCTCGACCACGGCTGCTCCGCCTCCCGCGCGGCCGAACTCCTCTACTGCCACCGCAACACCGTCCTGAACCGCGTCGGCCGCGTCGCCGAGCTCACCGGCCGCTCCGCCGAATCCGGCGAGGCCCGCCTCGGCTGGGCCCTCGCCCTGCGCGCCCTCCCCTTCGCCGGCCTCCCCGACGCGTCGGGTGCCGCCCCGCCCGCCGTGGGACCCCCGGGACCGGGCGGCGCCGACCGGGACCCGTACGGCACGTAGGCTGGCGGGATGCAGGAGCAGTACCGCACGCTGGCCCACGAGGGCGTCCACGAGACCGAGATCAACCGCTCGCGCTTCCTCTGCGCGCTCGCGCCGGTCGCCGACGAGCACGAGGCACAGGAGTTCGTCGCCCGGATCCGCCGTGAGCACCCGACGGCCACCCACAACTGCTTCGCCTACGTGCTCGGCGCCGACGCCTCCGTACAGAAGGCCAGCGACGACGGCGAACCGGGCGGTACCGCCGGCGTCCCCATGCTCCAGATGCTGCTGCGCCGCGAGATGCGGTACGTCGCCGCCGTCGTCACCCGCTACTACGGCGGTGTGAAACTCGGCGCGGGCGGCCTCATCCGCGCCTACGGCGGCGTCGTCGGCGAGGCCCTCGACGCACTCGGCACCATCACCCGGCAGCGCTTCCGGCTCGCCACCGTCACCGTCGACCACCAGCGCGCCGGCAAGCTGGAGAACGACCTCCGCTCCACCGGCCGCGCCGTGCGCGAGGTGCGCTACGCCGAGGCCGTCACCATCGAGATCGGCCTCCCCGACGCCGACGTGCCCGCCTTCCGGGCCTGGCTCGCCGACGTGACGGCCGGCACGGCCACCGTGGAACTCGGCGGCGAGGCGTACGGCGACGCCTGAGCCCGCTTCCCCCTGGTAACTCCCCGGTGTGGCCCCGGCCACCATCCCCGTCGGGTTAGCGTGGTGGGCGGACGACACAGGAACGGATCCAGAATCCAGAATCCGGGATCCAGAATCCGGGATCCGGGATCCGGGATCCGGGATCCGGGCGCAAGAATTCTGGATCCAGAATCTTGGATCCAACATCCAGGACACAAACTCCGGATCCCGGATCCGATATCCGGTAGCCGCGACACAAGATCCTGGATCCAGAATCTTGGATCCAACAGCCAGGGGCGAGGAGCAGCACGCGCATGCGGGGTGGGACGACGACGTGAGGTTCCTGCACACCTCGGACTGGCACCTCGGCCGGTCCTTCCACCGCGTCGGCCTGCTCGACGCCCAGGCTGCCTTCCTGGACCACCTCGTCGCCACCGTCCGTGACCGCGAGGTGGACGCCGTCCTCGTCGCCGGGGACGTCTACGACCGGGCCGTGCCGCCGCTGCCCGCCGTCGAGCTGTTCGACCGGGCGTTGCACCGCCTCGCCGAGGCCGGCGTGCCGACGGTCATGATCTCCGGCAACCACGACTCGGCCCGCCGCCTCGGCGTCGGCGCCGGGCTGCTCGGCCGCGCGGGCGTCCACCTGCGGACCGACCCGGCCGGCATCGGCACCCCCGTCGTCCTCGCGGACGCCCACGGCGAGGTCGCCCTGTACGGCCTGCCGTACCTGGAGCCCGCGCTCGTCAGGGAGCAGCTCGGCGCGGCGAGGTCCGGGCACGAGGCGGTGCTGGCCGCGGCCATGGACCGGGTCCGCGCGGACCTCGCCGGCCGCGCCGAGGGGACGCGCTCCGTCGTCCTCGCGCACGCCTTCGTCGCGGGCGGCGCGCCCAGCGACAGCGAGCGCGACATCACCGTCGGCGGCGTCGCGGCCGTCCCCGCCGCCGTCTTCGACGGCGTCGACTACGTGGCGCTCGGCCACCTCCACGGCTCCCAGACGCTCACCCCGCGGGTGCGCTACTCCGGTTCGCCGCTCGCCTACTCCTTCTCCGAGGCCGATCACTGCAAGACCATGTGGCTGGTCGACCTGGACGGCGACGGCGCGATCGCCGCCGCCGAGCGGGTCGACTGCCCGGTGCCCCGTCCCCTCGCCCGGCTCCGGGGCCGGCTCGACGAGCTGCTCGACGACCCCGCGCACGAGCGGCACGCGGACTCCTGGATCGAGGCCACCCTCACCGACGCCGTCCGGCCCCACGATCCGATGGCCCGCCTCACCGCACGCTTCCCGCACACCCTCAGCCTCGTCTTCGACCCCGAGCGCGCCGACGCCGACTCGCTCGCCTCCTACGCCCAGCGGCTCCGCGGCCGCAGCGACCAGCAGATCGCGGAGGACTTCGTGAGCCACGTCCGGGCCGGCGGCGCCCTCGACGCGGCCGAACGGACCGTGCTGTACGGCGCCTTCGACGACGTCCGCGTCGAGGCGGCCACCACCGAGCGGGAGGCCGGACGATGAGGCTGCACCGGCTGGAGATCACCGCCTTCGGCCCCTTCGGGACCACCCAGACCGTCGACTTCGACGCCCTGTCCGCCGCCGGGCTCTTCCTCCTCCACGGACCCACCGGCGCGGGCAAGACCTCCGTCCTCGACGCGGTCTGCTTCGCCCTGTACGGGAGCGTGCCCGGGGCCCGCCAGACCTCCGGATCCACCCTCCGCAGCGACCACGCGCCCGTGGACACCCTCACCGAGGTGCTGCTCGACCTCACCGTCGGCGGCCGGCGCCTGGAGATCCGGCGCAGCCCCGCCCAGCCGCGCCCCAAGAAGCGCGGCGGCGGCTTCACCACGGAGAAGGCGCAGAGCACCCTGCGCGAGTACGACCCCGCCACGCGCGCGTGGACCGGGCTCTCCAGGTCCCACCAGGAGATCGGCGAGGAGATCACCCAGCTCCTCGGCATGAGCCGCGACCAGTTCTGCCAGGTGGTGCTGCTCCCGCAGGGTGACTTCGCCCGCTTCCTGCGCGCCGACGCCGAGGCCCGCGGCAAGCTGCTCGGCCGCCTCTTCGACACCCGTCGCTTCGCCGCCGTCGAGGAGCGCCTCGCCGAGCTCCGCCGCGCCGCCGCCCACCGGGTCGAGGAGGGCGACGCCCGCCTCCTCGCCCTCGCCCACCGCATGGCCCAGGCCGCCGGGGGGCTCCCCGCCGCGCGCACCCCCGTCGACGGCAAGCCGGGCGAGCCGGGCCTCGCCGACGCCGTCCTCGGCTGGGGCGCCGTCGCCCGCACCGAGGCCCGCGAGGCCGCCGACATCGCCGGCGTACGCCTCGCCGCCGCCGAGGGCGCCGAGGGCCTCGCCCGCGCCGCCGCCGCGGAGGCCCGCGACCTCGCCGCCCGGCAGGCCCGGCACGCCGAGGCGGTGCGCCGCCGGGAGGCGCTCACCGCCCGCGTTCCGGAGCGGGACCGGGACCGGCACGCCCTCGACCTCGCCCTCAAGGCCGACCGGGTGGCCCCCGCGCTCGCCCTGCGCCAGGAGGCCGCCCGCGAACACGCCGGGGCGCTCGCCGACCGTGACGCGGCCCGCGCCGAACTGCCCCCCGAGCTCGCCGAGTCGCCGGCCGAGCGCCTCTCCACCCTGGAGAACCGGCTCCGCGAGGAGCTCGGCGGGCTCGCCGCCGCCCGCCGCGCCGAGAGCCGCGCCGCCGAACTCGCCGCCGAGCGCGTCCTCCTCGACCGGGAGGCCCGCGCCGACGAGGAGGCCCTCCAGGAGGCGGCCGGCTGGCTCGCCGACTGGGAGCCGCGGCGCGCCGCGCTCCAGCGGGCCGTCGACTCCGCGCAGGAGGCCGTCACCCGCGCCGAGCAGCTCGCCGGCCGGCTGGAACCCCTCCGCCTCCGGCTCGCCGCCGCCCGCCGCCGCGACGGCCTCGCCGAGGACCTGGCCCGGGCCGAGGAGCGGTACGCGACCGCCCGCGAGGGCCGCAACGCGGCCCACGAGACCTGGCTCGACCTCAAGTCCCGCCGGCTGCGCGGCATCGCCGCCGAACTCGCCGCCACCCTCACCGACGGCGACCCGTGCCAGGTGTGCGGCTCCACCAGCCATCCCGCCCCCACCGCCCCCACGGCCGACCACGTCGACCGGGCCGCCGAGGAGGCCGCGTACGCCCGCTACACCGAGGCCGACGAGCGCGGCCGGGCCGCCGAGCGGTCGCTCGCCGGCACCCGCGAGGCGCTCGCCGCGGCCCGCGACGAGGTGCGCTCCCTGGCCGCCTCCGGAGCCTCGGAAGACCAGCCGACCGTCGTCGAACTCGCCGACGAGGCTGCGGAACTGACCGCCCGTCACGCGGAGGCGTACGCGCTCGCCGGCCGCACCCACGCGGCGCGCGAGGCGCTCGCCCGGGCCGAGCGCGAGCACGAGGAGCGGGTCGCCGCCCAACGGGACGCGGAGCGGCGCGTCGCCGCCCGCACCTCCCACCGCGAAGGCCTCGAACGGCAGCGGGCCGCGCTCGCCGAGGAGCTGGCGCGGGGTCGCGGCGCGTTCGCCACCGTGGCCGAACACGCCGGGCTCCTGGAGCGCCGCATCGCCCTCCTGGTCGGCGCCGCCGGAGCCGTACGCGCCGAGGAACTCGCCGCCGACCGCCTGAAGAAGGCGGACGCCCACCTCGCCGACGCCGCCTACCGGGCCGGTTTCACCACCCCCGGCGAGGCCGCCGCCGCCCTCCTCGACGAGCACCGCCGCCGCTCCTGCCAGCACCGGCTCGACGTCTGGCAGGCCGAGGCCGCCACCGTCGCCGACCGGCTCGCCGAACCCGGTGTCGCCGAGGCCGCCGCGCTGCCGCCCGTCGACCCGGCCGGGGCCGAGGCCGCCCACGCGGCGGCCGAGCGCGCCCTGCGCGCCGCGGGCGCCGCGCTCACCGCGGCCCGCGAACGCGCCACCGGGCTCGCCGCCCTGGCCCGCCAGGCGGAGGCCGAGGTGCGCCGCCTGGGCCCGCTGCGGACCGAGCACGACCGGATCGCCCGGCTCGCCGGGCTCACCGCCGGCACCTCCGCCGAGAACGAGCGCCGCATGCGCCTGGAGTCGTACGTCCTCGCCGCCCGGCTCGAACAGGTCGCGGCGGCCGCCTCCGCCCGCCTCCAGCGGATGTCCTCGGGGCGTTACACCCTCGTCCACTCCGACGCGCGCGCGGGCACCCGCCGCAGCGGTCTCGGACTCCACGTCGTCGACGCCTGGACCGGCAACGAACGCGACACGGCCACCCTCTCGGGCGGCGAGACCTTCTTCGCCTCGCTCGCCCTCGCGCTCGGTCTCGCCGACGTCGTCACCGACGAGGCCGGCGGGGTCCGCCTCGACACCCTCTTCATCGACGAGGGCTTCGGCAGCCTCGACGACCAGACCCTCGACGAGGTCCTCGACGTCCTGGACTCGCTGCGCGAACGGGACCGGAGCGTGGGCATCGTCAGCCACGTCGCCGACCTGCGCCGCCGGATCCCCGCCCAGCTGGAGGTCGCCAAGGACCGGCACGGCTCCTCGGTGCGCCTGCGCGCCGGCGGGGACGGGCTCAGCGGCTGACGGAGCGGCGGGGGAGCGGCGAGGAGTAGACGACGCTGGTCGTCACCGAACCGAGCGTGCCGATCTTCCCGGAGATCTCCTCCAGGTGGCGCATCGACCGGGCGGCGACCTTGATCACGAAGCAGTCGTCGCCGGTGACGTGGTGCGCCTCCAGGACCTCCGGGGTGACGGCGACCAGGTCGTGGAAGGGCTTGTAGTTGCCGGTGGGGTAGCGGAGCCGTACGAAGGCGAGGATCGGAAGGCCGAGCCGCTCGTGGTCGACCACGGCGGTGTAGCCGGTGATCACCCCGGCGTCCTCCAGGCGCCGCACCCGCTCGGTCACCGCCGAGGGCGACATCGAGACGGCGCGGGCGAGATCGGCGTAGCTGGCCCGGCCCTGGGCCTGGAGGGCGTCGAGGATCCGCCAGTCGGTGGCGTCCGGCGTGTAGTCGTGCGTGGGACCGTTCATGGCATCAGAGCCAACAGGGGTTTCCCCGGCGGATCAAGCCGACCACCGGGGAAACCTCCCGCGGGTTCCGGTCAGAGCCGGGAGATCTCGTCCACCAGATCGTCCAGGCCCAGCGGCCCCTGGCTCAGCGCGGCCATGTGCCATGCCTTGGCGTCGAAGGCCTCGCCGTGCGCCTCGCGGGCCCGCTCGCGGCCGAGTAGCCACGCCCGCTCGCCCAGCTTGTAGCCGATCGCCTGGCCCGGCATCGACAGGTAGCGGGTCAGCTCGCTCTCCACGAACGCCGGCGGCCGGCTGCTGTGCGCCTGGAAGAACTCCTGCGCCAGGTCCGGCGTCCACCGCTCGCCCGGGTGGAACGGCGAGTCCGCCGGGATCTCCAGCTCCAGGTGCATGCCGATGTCCACGATCACCCGGCAGGCCCGCATCATCTGCGCGTCCAGGTAGCCGAGCCGGCGCTCCGCGTCCGGCAGGAAGCCGAGCTCGTCCATCAGCCGCTCCGCGTACAGCGCCCAGCCCTCGGCGTTGGCGCTGACCATGCCGATGGTGGCCTGGTAGCGGGAGAGGCGGTCGGCGACGTGCGCCCACTGCGCGATCTGGAGGTGGTGCCCGGGGACGCCCTCGTGGTACCAGGTCGACACCAGGTCGTAGACCGGGAAGCGGGTCTGCCCGTCGACCGGCAGCCAGGTCCGGCCGGGGCGCGAGAAGTCCTCGGAAGGGCCGGTGTAGTACGGGGCGGCGGCGCCGCCCGCCGGGGCGATGTGGGACTCCACCTTCCGCACCCGCTCGGCGAGTTCGAAGTGGGTGCCGTCCAGCGCGTCGATCGCCTCGTCCATGAGCCGCTGGAGCCACTCGCGGACCTCGTCGACGCCCTCGATGTGGGTGCCGTGCTCGTCGAGGTGGGCGAGGGCCTGCCACGGGTCGGAGCCGGGCAGGATCCGGTCGGCCTCGGTCACCATCTCGGCGCGCAGCCGGTGGTACTCGGCCCAGCCGTACGCGTACGCCTGGTCGAGGTCCAGGTCGGTGCCGTTGAAGTAGCGGCTCCAGCGCCGGTAGCGCTCGCGGCCCACGGTGTCGGGGGCGCCCGCGACGGCGGGGGCGTACACGTCGCGCATCCAGTCCCGCAGCGCGGCGAGGGCGGCGCTCGCCTCCGCGGCGGCCGCGGCGAGCTCGGTGCGCAGCTCCGCCGGCAGGGAGTCCGGGCGCTCGGCGGCGTACTGCTCGAACCAGCCCGGCCCGCCGTCATGGCCCGCCCATTCGGCGAGCTGGTCGACGAAGGTGGCGGTGGCGCGCGGCCCGCCGTAGAGCTTGCGCTCCAGACCGCGCGCGAGCGAGGCCCGGTAGCCCTCCAGGGCGGCCGGGACGGCCCGCATCCGCTGCGCGACGGCCGTCCAGTCGTCCTCGGTCTCGGTCGGCATCACGGTGAACGCGATCCGGACGCTGTGCACCGGCGAGCGCATGTTGCTGACCGCGCACAGGCCCTCGTCGGCCTCGTGCACGGCCAGTTCGGCGGTGAGCCGCTCCCGGAGCAGGCGGGCACAGCGTCGCTCGGCGTCGCTGTCCGCGCCCGGGGTCCGCTCGGCCTCGTCGAGCAGGGCGAGGGTCCGGCGGGCGAGCTCGGCCACGGCCTCCTGGCCTTCGGGCGAGAAGTCGGGGAGGCGTCCGGCGCTCTCCCGGACGCCCAGGTGGGTGCCGGTGATCGGGTCGAGGGCGATGAAGTCGTCGACGAAGGCGTCGGCGACCTGACGGGGCAGGTGGCTGCGGGAACTCTCTGGCATGTGACTCATCCTGGTGCCTGCGCCGTGCTCCCGTCACCCTCGTCCGGTCCTCACACGGCTGACAAGGACGCTCCCGCGCCGGGCGGGAGGAGCGGGCCGCACTCCCACTGCTGGAAGATCAGCCGGGTCTCGACCCGGGCCACCTCGCGCTGCGAGGTGAACTCGTCGAGCACGAGTCGTTGCAGGTCGGCGGGGTCGGCGACGGCCACGTGCACCAGGTAGTCGTCGGGTCCCGTGAGGTGGAAGAGCGCCCGGGACTCGGGCAGGGCCCGGATCCGGTCGACGAACGGACCGATCAGTTCACGCCGGTGGGGCCGGACCTGGACGAGCAGCAGCGCCTCCAGACCGCGGCCGAGTTTGGCCGGATCCAGTCGGAGCTGGTGGCCCAGGATCACCCCGGTGCGACGGAGCCGGGCCACCCGGTCCAGGCAGGTGGAGGGGGCGACGCCGACCTCGGCGGCGAGTTCGCGGTAGGTGCTCCGGGCGTCGTTCTGCAGAAGGCGGAGAATGTGCAGATCGACCGCGTCCAGTACGACAGATTCGGCCATCCGCCGAACGTAGCACGGAGATTCTCCACTACCTTCCGGTATCCGTTCACAGTGCGGGCCATGGACGCCATGGATCACGCCCCTTCGGCCACCCCGAAGGCGCTCGCCACCGAAGCCGTGCACGCCGGCCGGGAAGACCTCGCCGCGCTCGGGCTGCACGCCCCGCCGCTCGACCTGTCCACCACCTACCCCTCGTTCGACGCCCGGGCGGAGGCCGCCCGGATCGACGAGTTCGCCGCGACCGGCGCCCGGCCCGAGGGCCCGCCCGTCTACGCCCGGCTCGACAACCCGACCGTGGCCCGCTTCGAGGACGCCCTCGCCCGCCTGGAGGGCACCGAGGCCGCCGTCGCCTTCGCCAGCGGCATGGCCGCCCTGACCGCTGTTTTGCTGGCCCGGGCGAGCCAGGGCCTGCGGCACGTCGTGGCGGTCCGCCCGCTCTACGGCTGTAGCGACCACCTCCTGGACGCCGGGCTGCTCGGCACCGAGGTCACCTGGACCGACCCGGCGGGCGTCGCCGACGCGATCCGCCCCGACACCGGCCTCGTGATGGTGGAGTCCCCGGCCAACCCGACGCTGGCCGAGGTCGACATCCGGGCCGTCGCCCACTCCTGCGGCTCGGTGCCGCTCCTGGTCGACAACACCTTCGCCACCCCGGTCCTGCAGCGCCCGGCCGGTCTCGGCGCGCGGATCGTCCTGCACAGCGCCACCAAGTACCTCGGCGGACACGGCGACGTCATGGGCGGCGTCGTCGCCTGTGACGAGGAGTTCGCCCGCGAGCTGCGCCGGGTCCGCTTCGCCACCGGCGGGGTGCTCCACCCGTTCGCCGGCTATCTGCTGCTCCGGGGGCTCTCCACCCTCCCGGTCCGGGTGCGCGCCGCCTCCGCGACCGCCGCCGAGCTGGTGCGCCGGCTGGCCACCGACCCGCGGATCGCCCGCGTCCACTACCCGGCGATCGGCGGGGCGATGATCTCCTTCGAGGTGTACGGCGACCCGCACGAGGTGATCGCCGGCGTCCGGCTCATCACCCCGGCGGTCAGCCTCGGCAGCGTCGACACCCTGATCCAGCACCCCGCGTCCATCAGCCACCGCATCGTCCACGAGGGCGACCGCCGGGCGTCCGGCGTCAGCGACCGGCTGCTGCGGATGTCGGTGGGCCTGGAGGACGTCGAGGACCTGTGGCGCGACCTCACCGAAGCGCTCAGCGCTCGCTCCGACGGGCCTGCGGACGCGTCTGCTCACTCCGTCGCGCTGCCGGGTCGAGCCGGGCGGTGATCACCAGGGTGCCCTCCTCGATCTGGTAGTCGAGGGGCAGGCCGAGCGCCCGCATCGCCGCGACCATGCCGGTGTTGGAGGCCTGGGTCACGGCGTAGACGCTCTCGCACCCGGCCTCCTCCGCCATCGCCACCAGTCGGCCGAGGAGTTCGGAGCCGATCCCGCGGCGCTGCCAGTCGTCCTCGACGAGCAGCGCCACCTCGGTCTCGTCGCCGTCCCACAGCAGGTGGCCGAGGGCGACGAGCCGGCCGGAGGCGGTCTGCACGGCGAGGGTGCGGCCGAAGCGGGGGCTCAGCAGGTGGTCGAGGTACCGGTCCGCGTCGCCGACCGGCCCGTGGTAGCGCAGGCTCAGGGTGCGGGCCGAGCAGCGCTCGTGCAGGGCACGGGCGGCGGGCAGGTCGCGCTGGTCGGCGCGGCGGACCGTGATCTCGTTGCCCTCGGGGAGGGTGAACACGTCCTGGCTGCGCGGGACGCGGGGGCCGAGCCGCGCGTCGAGCTCGACGAGCGCGCGGGCCCGGGCGAACTCGGTGGGAGTGAAGGGGAGATGGGGCCGCTCGATGAGCAGCGTGCCCCCGCTGGGGTCGCGCAGCTTCATCACGGTCTCCTCCAGGACGCCCTCGACGGGGGCCTCCTCGCCGGTGGGCCGCCCGGTGAGGGAGACCGCCGGGATCGAGTGCAGGGTGCAGCGGCCGAGGAGGCGGCGCAGCGCGAGGGGGAGTTCGGCGGCGTCGAGCGCGGTGCGGGTGGCGAGGCCCAGGACGCGGGTGGGGGTGTCCACGAGGTCGTGGGCGTCGGCCCGTTCGGTCCAGGTGTCGCGCCCGCCGGCGGCGGCGGTCTCGCGGGCGAGGTCGGCGGCGGAGAGGGCGGCCGGGGCGCGGAGCAGGAACTCGTCGACCGTGCCCTCGGTGAGCGGGTGCGTCTGGAGGGTCAGGATGTCGACGCCGAGCCGGGCGAGCACGGTGCACAGCGCGGCCAGGCTGCCGGGGGTGTCGTCGACCGTCGTCCGCAGCCGCCACAGGGCGGTACCGGTGGACTCCGGCGCGCCGTCCGGGGCGGATCCGTGGACCGGGGCGGGTGTCGGTGCGACCGCGGGTGTCGGTGTGGGTGGGGCATGGCTGTGCCTCCGTGCCCACCAGGTGTGGAAGCCCGCGGTGGCGGCCAGCGCGATCGCCGAGAAGACCAGCAGGTAGGGGCCGTCGGGTCCCTTGACGATGGTCTTGGCGATCGTGTCGGCCACCACCACGGCGGTGAACAGGGCCGCGAGCTCGATCAGGTCGTGCCGCCAGTGGTGCGGGCGGCGGGTGCTCTTCGAGGACGTCACGTCGGTCATGACTTCACTGTGACCGAGTGGTGTTGCGTGATCACGAACGCTTTGTGACTGGCGGGTTAAGTGGCGATCTGGCGCATTTCCGACCGATTAGGTCCACTTCTGCCATGTCGTGATCGGTCCCCTGGCGGAGTCCTTTCCCCGGAGGTTACTGCCCCACCAGCCCCGGCCGCAGCACCTTGGTGAAGAGCACCGCGTCGTCGTCCGCCCGCAGCCGCACCGTCAGCTCCCCGCTGCCGCCGTCGATGTCCACCTCGCCGAAGTACTGCGGACTCTCCATCGGCGACACGTTCGCCCGCTCGGGCGCCCGCACGAAGACCCGCTCCGGGCCGAAGGTGCCGTCGAGCCTGTTGGCCGGGAAGCCGCCCGCGGCCAGCGGGCCCGACACGAACTCCCAGAAGGGCGCGAAGTCCTGGAAGGCCGCCCGCTCCGGCACGTAGTGCTGCGCGGAGGTGTAGTGGACGTCCGCGGTCAGCCAGACGGTGCCGGTGATCCGCCGGTGCTTGACGAAGCGCAGCAGCTCGGCGATCTGGAGCTCCCGCCCGAGCGGCGCGCCGGGGTCGCCCTGCGCGATCGCCTCGAAGGCGGTCGCCCCGTCCGGGACGACGAGCCCGATCGGCATGTCGGCGGCGAGCACCTTCCACACCGCCCGGGAGGCCGCCAGCTCCCGCTTCAGCCAGGCGAGCTGCTCCGCCCCGAGGATGCCCGTGGTGTCGTCGGCCTGCCGGCCGGGCGAGTTGGCGTTGCGGTACGAGCGCATGTCGAGCACGAAGACGTCGAGCAGCGGCCCGTACCGCACCACCCGGTGCATCCGCCCGCCGCTCCCGATCCCCGCCCCGGGACGCAGCGTGGAGACCGGGTAGTACTCGGAGAAGGCGCGGGAGGCCCGGGCGGCGAGCACGTCGACGTCCTTCTCGGTGTAGCGCGGGTCGTCCAGGATCTGCCCCGGGTACCAGTTGTTCCGCACCTCGTGGTCGTCCCACTGCGCCACCGTCGGCACCTGCGCGTTGAAGGCCCGGACGTTCCGGTCGAGCAGGTTGTAGCGGAAGGTGCCGCGGTACTCGTCGAGCGTCTCGGCGACCTTCGCCTTCTCCGGCGTCATCAGATTGCGCCACACCCGCCCGTCGGGGAGCGTCACCGACGGCTGCAGCGGCCCGTCGGCGTAGACGGCGTCACCGCTGCACAGGAAGAAGTCGGGGTCGAGGCGGCGCATCGCCTCGAAGGCGCGGAAGCCGCCGATGTCCGGGTTGATGCCCCACCCCTGCCCGGCGATGTCGCCGGACCACAGGAACCGCACGCCGTCGCGGCGCCGCTCCGGAGCCGTCCGGAAGGTGCCGGTGAGCGCCTCGCTCGTACGCCGCGGATCGTGCGGGTCGGCGAGGACGACCCGGTAGTGGATCCGCTCGCCGGCCGGCAGGCCGTGGAGGGCCGTCGTCCCCGTGAAGTCGGTGTCCGGACCGAGGAGGGGACCGGGGTGGCGGCGGACCCGGCGGAACGACTCCGTCGCCGAGGTCTCGACGATCATCCGGGCGGGCCGGTCCGACCGCACCCACACGAGCCCCGAACGGGCGGTGACGTCGCCGGCCTGGACGCCCCACCGCGCCTCGGGGCGCCCGGACAGGGCGAAGGCAGGCGCCGCGAACCCGGCGCCGCCCAGGGCGAGTCCGGCGGAGACCGCGAGCGAGCCCCGCAGCACGCCACGGCGCGCCGGCGCGGACACCGGAGCCGGCGCGGGCATGGGCACGGTCGAAGGGGTGGCGGGGTCGGAACCGGGCGGCGGGTTCATGGTCATACGGAGCCTCCGAGGGCGCGTCAGGGCGACCGGACGTCACGGCTTGCGGACGTCAAGGCCGGTCACCGGTGCGCGAGTTCGCACCGGACGCCCCCTGCCTAGCCGCCGGGAGCGGCGCCCGCGCGAACCCCGCGTGAACAGCTCGCCGCGGCGCCCGCTCACCGGCCGCCGAGCGCCTCCGCCGTGCGCCGTATCCCTTCCGCGATCACCGCCGGCGCCAGGTGCGCGTACCCGATCACGAGCCGTACCGCCCCGTCCGCGGGCCGCGCCGTCCCGTACTCCTCCAGCGGGCGCAGCACCACCCCGGCGCCCGCCGCCCGCGCCACGAACCGGTCCGGGGGCCCGTACCGGGCCGGCAGGCGCGCGATGACGTGCAGCCCCGCCGCGATGCCGGTCACCGACGTGCCCGGGAAGTGCCGTTCGAGGGCGGCGAGCAGGGCGTCCCGCCGCTCGCGGTACGCGCGCTGGCAGCGGCGCAGCTGCCGGTCGTACCCCCCGCTCGTCACCAGGTGCGCCAGCGCCGCCTGGTCGAGCGACGGATGCCCGAGGTCCATGGTCCGCTTCCGCTCGACGACCTCGTCGAGCAGCGCCTCGGGCAGCACCATCCAGCCGAGCCGCAGCCCCGGAGCGAGCGACTTGCTCACCGAGCCCGCGTACACGACCCGCTCGGGGTCCAGGCCCTGCAGCGCGCCGACCGGCGCCCGGTCGTACCGGAAGTCGCCGTCGTAGTCGTCCTCCAGGACGTGGCCGTCCACCGTCCGCGCCCAGTCCAGGAGCATCCCGCGCCGCTCCGCCGACCACGCGATCCCCGAGGGGAACTGGTGCGCCGGCGTCACCACCACGGCCCGTACGTCCGCCCGGGCGAGCGGACCGGGACGCAGCCCCTCCCCGTCGAGCGGCAGGGGCACCACGTCCAGGCCCGTGGCCGCGAAGAGCCGGTCGTGCTCCGGGCTGCCGGGGTCCTCCACGCCCACCGCGCGGTGCCCGCGCGTCCGCAGCACCGTGCCCAGGAGCGTCGTCGCCTGCGCCACCCCGGAGCACACCACCAGCCGGTCGGGGTCGGCCACCACGCCGCGCCGCCGGGCGAGCAGCGCCGCGAGCGCGGCGCGCAGCACGGGCAGCCCGCGGGGGTCCGGGTAGCCGAGCGCGCCGTGCGGCAGCCCGGTGAGGACCGCCCGCTGCGCCGCCGCCCAGGCCGCGCGCGGGAACAGCGACAGATCGGGGGTGCCGGGCCGGAAGTCGGCGAACACCCCGGGCGCGGGCACCGGGGGGCCGCCGGGATCCGCGGCCGCCGCCGCCCGCCCCGTACGCACCGTGCCGCCGACCCAGGTCCCCGAGCCCCGGTCGCTGCGCAGATAGCCCTCGGCCGTCAGCTGCTCGTACGCCTCCGTCACCAGACCGCGGGAGACCCCCAGGTCGGCGGCGAGCGCCCGGCTGGACGGCAGCCGGGTGCCGGCCGCGAGCCACCCGGAGCGCACCGCCTCGCGCAGCGCCTCCTGAAGCGCCCGGCCCCGTCGCCGGGCGGGCGCCCCGGCCGCCGGGAGCAGCACCTCCCAGGCGGCCTGCGCCCCGCTGTCCCGAGCGGGCGTCCCGGCCGCGTCCGAGGCGGTCCCCGAAGGCGTCCCGGTCGTTCCGGCCTCGCCCGAAGTGGTCCCCGATGGCGTCATGGAAGTGGACCTTAACCGGGACCGCCCGGCTCCCTAGCGTCGGGAGCATGAACGCGAACGCCCTGCGCGGGGTCCTGCTCGTGGCCCTCGCCTACGCCCTCGTCGGCGCCTCCTTCACCGCCAACGGCCTGCTCGGCGACTACCCGTACGCGGGTGGGCAGGCCCTTCGGTACGGCGCCGCCTGTCTCCTCCTCCTGCCCCTCCTCGGCCGCGGCGGACTCGCCCCGCTCCGGCTCCTCGGCGTCCGCCGGTGGGCGCGGATCGCGGTCCTGGCCGCCGTCGGCATGGTCGGCTTCAACCTCGCGGTCCTCGCCGCCGAGCGCACCGCCGAACCCGCCGTCCCCGGGGTCGTCGTCGGCTGCGCGCCGATCGTGGTCGCCGTCCTCGTCCCGCTCCTCGACGGACGGCGGCCCGCGCCGCCCGTGCTGTACGGGGCGCTGCTCGTCGCCGTGGGCGCCTTCACCGTGCAGGGATGGGGGCGCACCGACCCGGCCGGGCTCGGCTGGTCGGTGGCGGCGCTGGCGGGCGAGGTCGGCTTCACCGTGCTCGCGGTGCCGGTGCTGCGCCCGCTCGGGCCCCGTCTGCTCACGGTCGCCGTCTGCGGGGTCGGGTCCGTGGAGGCCGCGCTGCTCGGGCTCGCCGTGGACGGGGCCGGTTTCGTGCGGATGCCGACCGGGGTGGAGGCGGGGGCGCTGCTGTGGCAGGCGGTGCTCGCGACCGTCGTCGGTTTCGTCCTCTTCTACATGGGGGTCGAGCGGATCGGCATGGAGCGCGCCACGCTCTACACCGGCGCCATCCCGGTGGCGGCGGCGCTGAGCGCGGCCGTGGTCGGCCAGGCGGCGCTCGGGCTGCCGCAGGCGGCCGGCGGTCTGCTGGTCGGAGCCGGGGCCGCGCTCGGCACCGGGCTCCTGACGCGGCGGAAGGCGGCGGCCGGTTCAGCCGGTGGCGCTGCCGTCGAGGACGACGCGCGCGACGAGCGCGGGGTCGTCGTTCATCGGGACGTGACCGCAGCCGGGCAGCCGCACCAGGCGGGCGCCGGGCAGGGTCCGCTTGGCGCGGACGCCCTGGCGGCGCGGGAGCAGCCGGTCGCGGCTGCCCCAGGCGACGGTGACCGGCACGGACGGGACGTCGTCGTGGAAGAGGACGCCGCGGCCGGCCGCGAGGGTTTCGCCGAAGCCGGTGGCCTCGCGCAGCGCCATGGTCTCGGCGGCGGCCGCCTCGGGTGAACGGCGGCCGGGCCGGGCGTAGATGGTGCTGGTGAGCAGGGTGCGGCCGGCCGGGGTCCGGGAGAGCCGGCCGATGAGGGGGACGGGCATCGCCCGGGCCGAGGCGCGCATCGCGCGCAGGGTTGCGAAGGCGTAGAGGCGCTCGGCCTCGGACCAGAATCCGGCGGGGGAGAGGGCGGTGACCGAGCGGACGGCCTTCTCGCGGCCGAGCTGGAGGGCGAGCAGTCCGCCGAGCGAGTTCCCCGCCACGTGCGGGCGCTCGGCGCCGAGGGCCGCGCAGAAGGCGGTGAGCACCGGGGTCACGGTGGACAGGTCGTAGGCGCAGCCGGGCGGGAGGCCGTCGGAGGCGCCGAAGCCGGGCAGGTCGACGGCGATGACGTCGCGCTCGGCGGCCAGCACGTCGAGGACGGGTTCCCAGGCCTGCCAGTGGTGGCCGATGCCGTGGAGCAGGAGCAGTGGTTCGCCCGTCCCGCGGCGCTCGTACGCCAGGGACGTGGTGCGCGGCCCCCGCGGGGTCTCGAACTCGAACGCGATCCGTGCAGGCATGGCGGCTCCCTCGCACATCCTCTTAGACGTCCTGTCAGCAAGGATTACCGGTCGGTAGCCGCCAGTTCAAGAGCCGTGCACGACGACTTCGGGCCCCGCCCGCCGATCCGGCGGGCGGGGCCTTGTGCTGCGCGCGCCTCACGAAGGTGCGAACGTCCTGTGAACGATCAAGGTCAGAGGGTCACATTTCCGGACGTTCGGCAGAGGATTGGTCTTGACCAAGGTGGTGGCTCGCCTTATCGTCGCAGAGTTAGTGCAGGAACCTTTAATAAACAAGGGCGCGGAAACGCCGCGGGACACGGCGAATTCGGAGGACAGGGTGGGGACCACACAGCTGGAAGCGGTTCAGGAACCGAAGTACCAGCACCTCAAGACGGTGATCGGCGAAGCTCTCGACTCCGACTTCGCGGTCGGCGAGATCCTGCCCAACGAGCGCGAGCTCGCGGCCCGCTTCGGCGTCGCCAGGGCCACGCTCCGCCAGGCCCTGGAACAGCTGGAGCTGGAAGGACGCCTCCAGCGCCGCCGCGGTGTCGGCACCACGGTCGCGCCCCCGCGCGTCGGTGTCGACGTCTCGACCACGCAGCAGGCCTGGCCCGGCGTCGGCGACGACGCCTGGCAGGCCCAGGACTCCGTCCTCGGCACGGCGCCCGCCGCCGTCGCCCGCCTCCTGGAGACCCCGGCCGGCGAGTCCGTGCACGTGGTGCGCCGGGTGCGCCTCAGCCAGGGACAGGCCGTCGCCGCCGAGCTGCTCTACGTGCCCTCGGCCTCGGTCGCCGGGCTCACCGCCGACGCCGACGGCGCCGCGAGCGCCCCCGCCGTGCTGCGCGAGCTCCAGCACCTCGCCCTCGACGGCCAGGACCGCTCCGTGGAGCTGGGGTCCGCGCGCGCCGACGACGCCAGGGAGCTCGACCGGCTGCCGGGTTCGCCGGTCCTCGTCGTGACGACCCGCTACCTCTCCGCAGGACGTACCGCGGCCGTCTCCGTCGCCACCTACCGTGCCGACACCTGCCGCCTCACCTTCGGCGACTCCCCCGACCTGGTGATGGCCTCCTGATCCGAGGGGCCGCACGCCGCCCCGGTCCGTACGACGAAGACCCGGCCTCACCGAGGCCGGGTCTTCGTCGTACGCACGCGCGCGGGCACGCTCAGCGGCGGGCCGTCACCCCGCCCTCGACGGCGAACAGCTGCTCCTCGACGTGGTCGAGGGCGAGCCGCAGCGCGCCCGTCGCGACGGCGGCCTCGCCGAGCAGCGAGAGCACCACCCTCGGCGGGCGCAGGCAGAAACGCGCCAACTCCTCGCGGAGCGGCGGGAGCACCCCGTCCAGGCCGGCCGCCCAGCCGCCGACCACGACCAGCTCCGGATCGAGCGCCAGGACGAGCGCCCCGACGTCGTGCACCAGCCGCTGGGTGAACCGCTCCACGGCGGCCTGGGCCCGCGCGTCGCCCTGCCTCGCCAGTGTGAAGACCTCCGCCACGGCCTGCTCGTCCAGCGGGTGCAGCGGCTCGTCCGTCGTCGAGAGGAGGTGCTCCGGCGTCACGCCCCGCCCCAGCAGGTGCAGCGCGCCGATCTCGCCGGCCGCGCCGCCGTAACCGCGGTGCAGCCGGCCGCCGATCATCGAGCCCGCCCCGGGGCTCAGCCCGGCGAGGACGAAGACGATGTCGTCGGAGTCGGTCGCGGCGCCCTTCCAGTGCTCGGCGACGGCCGCCGCGTTGGCGTCGTTCTCCACGATCACCGGGCAGCGGAAGGAGCGGCGCAGCCGCTCGCCGAGCGCCAGGCCCGTCCAGCCGGGGAGCGCGGTGCCGAGCCGGACCGTCCCGTCGGCCTCCACGATGCCGGGGGTGCCGACGCCGACCGCCCGCAGACTGGACCGGGGGACCCCGGCCCGGCGCAGCACGTCGGCGACGACCGCGCGCACCTTGTCGAGACGCTCGTCCTCGGGCGCGGTCTCCGACACCTCGCGGGCGCCGGCGCCGATGATCCGGCCGTCCAGGCCGGAGAGGAGCGCGGCGACGCGGTGCGGGCCGATCTCGATGCCGAGCAGATGGCCGGCCTCGGCGCGGAAGCGGAACCTGCGGGCCGGCCGGCCCTGACGCCGGGCCTCGCCCTCCTCGGGCGCCACCTCGACGACCAGACCGCCCTCGATGAGGCCCTCGACGACGCCCTCGACCGTCGGCCGAGACAGGCCGGTGATCCGGGTCAGGTCCGTGAGGGTGCGCGCGTCGGAGCCGCGCAGCGCATGGAGTACCACCGCGGAATTGATCCGCCGCAGCAGAGACGGATCCCCGCCGGTCAGCCGCCCCACCGTGTGTCCTCCCAGCTCGTGCCCGTCTCAGCCGGATGGTACTCAATGGTTCCGGAAGCGGCGACAGTCGCCCCCGGGCCGAGTCCTGGCCGTGTCCGCCCCGAGATCCGCGCCGGGGTCCGGGATCGCCACCGGGGAGGGACTGACGCGGCGCCAACTGTCGGTGGGGGACGGTTTACTGGGCCCATGACGACGACGCGTCTCCTGTCGGAGCTGGACTTACTGCGGTCGCGGGCGTTCCCCGCGGCGCCGGAGCGCTCCGGCGACCTCGACAGCGGGCCCGGCTTCCACGTCGCCGCGCTGGCCACCAGCGAGGACTTCTGGGAGGCCGACGTCGAGCGCCGGGAGACGGTCGAGGAGCAGTACGAGGCGGAGCGCGACGGACTGGCCGCCGTCCTCACGGCCCGCTGGGGCGAGCCGGACCGGATGAGCCTGTGGTCGCTGCACGCCCGGGGCATGGAGGGGGAGGAGCTGCCCGAGCCCTGGGGGGTGCTGTGCGCGCACGTTCCCGACCTGGTGCTGTGGCGGGTCGGCGGCCGCTGGATAGGGCTGGGGGTCTCGCAGTGGGACAAGGAGCTGCCGTTCCGGCTCCTCGCCGTCGTCACCGAGGTGGATCCGCCGTAGCGCCGGCCGGCGGCAGGCCCGCGGCCTCCCTGAGGCGGGCGTACTCCTCGGCCATCGTCTCCGCCGTCCAGTGCGCGTTGAGCCCGCTGGGGTTGGGCAGCGCCCAGATCCGGGTCGTGCCGATGGTCCGCTCCTGCGGGCCGATCGCCGCCTTCGGCTCGCCGAAGGCCGTGCGGTACGCGGTGACGCCGACGACCGCGAGCCAGCGGGGCTTCAGCCGCAGGACCTTCCCGGTGAGGATCCGGCCGCCCTCGACGTACTCCTCGCGGCTCAGCGCGTCGGCGCGCGCGGTCGCCCGGGCGGCGACGTTGGTGATGCCGAGCCCGTACGCGAGCAGCTCGTCCTGCTCGTCGGGGCGCAGCAGGCGCGGGGTGAAGCCCGACAGGTGGAGCACCGGCCAGAACCTGTTGCCGGGGCGGGCGAAGTGATGGCCGGTCGCGGCGGTCATCAGGCCCGGGTTGATGCCGCAGAAGAGAACGGCGAGGCCGCCCTCGGCCACGTCGGGGACGACGCGGTCGCGGGCGGCCTCCAGTTCCTCGCGGGTGAACCGGCGGGTCCGGGTCAGAGGATCGCCCCGGGGGTGTACGCGGCGGCCTCAGGGTGCTGCTTGGCGAGCTCCTCGATCCGGGAGACGACGGTCGCGACCTGGTCGGCGGCGGCACCGGTGAAGGAGAGCTTGTCCGCCATCAGCTCGTCGAGCTGCGCGCGGTCCAGCGGGATGCGCTCGTCGGCGGCCAGCTTGTCGAGCAGCTCGTTGCGCTCGACGCCCTGCTCGCGCATGGCGAGGGCCGAGGCGACCGCGTTCTCCTTGATCGCCTCGTGGGCGAGCTCGCGGCCCACACCGGCGCGGACCGAGGCCATCAGGACCTTGGTGGTGGCGAGGAAGGGGAGGTAGCGGTCGAGCTCGCGGGCGACGACGGCCGGGAAGGCGCCGAACTCGTCGAGCACGGTGAGGAAGGTCTCCAGGAGGCCGTCCAGCGCGAAGAACGCGTCGGGCAGGGCCACGCGGCGGACCACGGAGCAGGAGACGTCGCCCTCGTTCCACTGGTCGCCGGCCAGCTCGCCGGTCATCGAGGCGTAACCGCGCAGGATGACCATGAGGCCGTTGACGCGCTCGCAGGAGCGGGTGTTCATCTTGTGCGGCATCGCGGACGAGCCGACCTGGCCGGGCTTGAAGCCCTCGGTGACCAGCTCGTGGCCGGCCATCAGGCGGATCGTCTTGGCGATCGACGACGGCGCGGCGGCCAGCTGCACCAGGGAGGTGACCACGTCGTAGTCGAGCGAGCGCGGGTAGACCTGGCCGACCGAGGTGAAGGCGTGCGCGAAGCCGAGGTGACCGGCGATCCGCCGCTCCAGGTCGGCGAGCTTGCCGGCGTCGCCGCCGAGCAGGTCGAGCATGTCCTGGGCGGTGCCGACCGGGCCCTTGATGCCGCGCAGCGGGTAGCGGCCGAGGAGCTCCTCCAGGCGGCCGTACGCCACGAGCAGTTCGTCCGCGCCGGTCGCGAAGCGCTTGCCGAGGGTGGTGGCCTGCGCGGCGACGTTGTGCGAGCGGCCGGCCATGACCAGCTCGCCGTACTCGGCGGACAGCTTGCCGAGGCGGGCGAGGACGGCGACCGTGCGGTCCCGCACCAGCTCAAGGGAGAGGCGGATCTGGAGCTGCTCGACGTTCTCCGTGAGGTCACGGGAGGTCATGCCCTTGTGGACGTGCTCGTGGCCGGCGAGGGCGTTGAACTCCTCGATGCGGGCCTTCACGTCGTGCCGGGTGACCTTCTCGCGCTCGGCGATGGAGCCGAGGTCGACCTGGTCGAGGACGCGCTCGTAGTCGGCGATCGCCGAGTCCGGAACCTCGATCCCGAGGTCCTTCTGGGCACGCAGCACGGCGAGCCACAGCTGGCGCTCCAGCTTCACCTTCTGCTCGGGGGACCAGAGGACGGCGAGCTCCGCGGAGGCGTAGCGGCCGGCCAGGACGTTGGGGATACGGGGCTTCACAGTCGCAGCAGTCACGTGTCCAGAGTTTACTGGTGATTTCTGCAGGCCAGCGCCGTGGTCCGGGCTGGAGCTTGCTACGAGACCCAGGTCACGCCGCCGCCCCCGCCGCCGGTCAGACCTCGGACCGCGTCTCGTACGGCAGCAGCTCCGGCCGCTTGGGCGGGCGGCCGTCGCCGGACGAGCGGCCGGTGAGCCGGCGGCCGATCCACGGGCCCAGGTGCTCCTTCGCGAAGCGGGCGTCCTCGACCCGCCGGGTGACCCAGCCGGGCCGCGCGGCGGGGGGCAGCGGCTCGCGCCAGTCGTGCCCGGGGGCGAGCCCCAGCGTCTGCCACACCGCCTCGGCCACCCGCCGGTGGCCCTCGGCGGTGAGGTGGAGCCGGTCCACGTCCCACAGCTGGGGGTCGGCCAGGACCGGTGCCCCGTACAGGTCGACGACGAGGGCGCCGTGCCGGGCGGCCAGCCCGTCGATGTGCGCGAAGAGCTCCTCCATCCGGGGGCGGAAGCGATCGAGCACCGGCCCGTTCCGGCCGGGGCTGCGCATCAGGACGAGCTGTCCGCAGGCGGGTGTGAGGCGTTCCACGGCCTCGGTGAGGAGGCCCTTCACGCGGCCCATGTCGACCTTGGGCCGGAGGGTGTCGTTGAGCCCGCCGACGAGGGTCACCACATCGGCCTTCATCCCTGCGGCCAGAGGGACTTGCTCCTCGACGATCTGGCCGATGAGCTTGCCGCGCACGGCGAGGTTGGCGTAGCGGAAGCCCGGCGCGCGGCCCGCGAGCCGGCCCGCGAGGACGTCCGCCCACCCCCGGTAGGAACCGTCGGCCCTCAGGTCCGACATACCCTCGGTGAAGCTGTCCCCGACGGCGACGAGACTGTTGTACGTGGCATTGATCTCCATGGCGGAGCCGATCATACCGCGCGGTATGCGTGGCCGCCTCGGAGAACCCGGGAGGGGAAACCCGATGAGCGACGCGCTCCTGAACGCCCTGGCCGAGGCGCTGGCCGGGCTGGTGACCGCGGTCGAGACCAGCGACGAGGACGTCCTCGACCCCGACACCGCCGTGCGGTGGCTGGAGGACACCGGGTACGTCCTGCGCGGCCTCGGCGCCGCCGACCGGCACGCCCTCGACCGGCTCTTCCGCGAGGCCGCCCGCCGGCAGCCGCCCGGCCCCCGGCGCGAGGACCTGCTCCTGGTCTCCGGGGGCTTCGGGCTCGACGAGGACCCCCACCTCGCCGCCGTCGACGCCGTCGCCGACCACGCCCGGCGGTACGCGCACACCGTCCGCGACGCCGACCCGGCGACGCCCGTCCCGACCTGCCCCGGCTGGACGCTCGGCGACCTCACCCGCCACCTCGGCACGGTCCACGGCTGGGCCGCACCTGGTGACCGCCCGCCCCGCCACCCGGGTCCGCGCCGCCGACCTCGCCCTCGACGCGCCCGCCGCCCCGGCCGCGTACCCCGCCTGGTTCGCCGCCCGCGCCGAGGGCTTCGTCGCCGCGGCCCGCGCGGCCGACCCCGCGGCGCCGGTCTGGTCGCCGGGAGCGGAGCCGTACGTCCGCCACTACCCGCGCCACGTCCTCGCCGAGACCGTCGTCCACCTCGCCGACGCCGAGATCGCGCTCACCGGCACGGCCCGGCCGCTCGCCCCCGGCACGGCCGCCGAGGCCCTCGACCACTACCTCGCCACCGCGCCCCACATCCCCTGGATCGCCGAGCCGCTCGCCCACCTGGACCGCGACGGCGCCGTGCTGCGCCTGGACGCCCGCGACAGCGGCGCCGCCTGGACGCTCGTCCTCGGCGGCGGCGGCTTCGCCTGGAGCCGGGGCGGCGGCGGCACCGAGCCGACCGCGACCGTCACGGCCGACGCCGGCGACCTGCTGCTCCTGCTCCACCGGCGGTACGACGCCGACGACCCGCGCTTCACCCTCGCCGGCGACCGCGGCCTCCTCGACGACTGGCTCGCGGCCGGAGCGCTCTGACCCGAGTGCTCCGACCCGTGCCGCGCGACGGGAAGGGCCCCGGGAACAGAGTTCCCGGGGCCCTTCGTGCGAGGGGAGCCGGCGTCACGGCGCCAGGGGGCGCCCCACCAGCTCGCGGAGGACGTCCTCCATCGTCACCAGACCGGCCAGCTTGCCGTCCTCGTCGAGCACGCCGGCCAGGTGCGTCCGGCTGCGGCGCATCGCCGTCAGCACGTCGTCCAGCGGCGTCGCCGCCCGCACCCGGGCGATCGGCCGCAGCGCCGACACCGGGAACGGCAGATCGCGCGGGGTGATGTCCAGGGCGTCCTTCACATGGAGGTAGCCCAGGATCCGCCGGTCGGAGTCCACGACCGGGAAGCGGGAGAAACCGGACTCGGCGGAGAGCGCCTCCAGCTCCTCCGGGGTGGTGCCCACGCGCGCGTACCGCACCTTCTCCACCGGCATGACCACGTCCCGGACCGGGCGGCGGCCCAGCTCCAGGGCGTCGTGCAGCCGCTCCGTCGCACGGTCGTCGAGCAGCCCGGCGTCGCTCGCGTCGGTGACCATCCGGGCCAGCTCGTCGTCCGAGAAGGTCGCCGACACCTCGTCCTTCACCTCCACCCGCAACAGCTTGAGCAGCGTGTTGGCGAAGGCGTTGATCGTGAAGATCACCGGCCGCAGGGCGCGGGCCAGGGCGACCAGCGGCGGGCCGAGGAGCAGCGCCGTCTTCGCCGGCTCGGCGAGCGCGATGTTCTTCGGGACCATCTCGCCGAGCAGCATGTGCAGATAGGTGGCCACGGCCAGCGCGATCACGAAGGAGATCGGGTGGACCAGGCCGTGCGGCACACCGACGGCGTCGAAGAGGGGCTCCAGGAGGTGCGCGATGGCCGGCTCGGCCACGATGCCGAGCACCAGGGTGCACAGGGTGATGCCGAGCTGCGCCGCCGCGAGCAGCGCGGAGACGTGCTCCAGGCCCCAGACGACGCTGCGGGCGCGCCGGTCGCCGGACTCGGCGAGCGGCTCGATCTGGCTGCGCCGGACCGAGATCAGGGCGAACTCGGCGCCGACGAAGAAGGCGTTCACGACCAGCGTGAGCAGACCGATCAGAAGCTGGATCGCGGTCATCGGTGGTCCTCCCCGGTCTCGTTCCCGTCCTCGGGGAGCGGCGCGTGCATCAGGACGCGCGCGGCGCGCCGCCCGGAGGCGTCGACCACGTCGAGGCGCCAGCCGTCGATCTCCACCGTGTCGCCGACGGCCGGGATGCGGCCCAGGCCGGTGGCGAGGACGCCGGCGAGCGTCTCGTACGGCCCGTCCGGCACCCGCAGGCCGATGCGCTCCAGCTGGTCGGTGCGGGCGGCTCCGTCGGCCGACCACAGGAGACGGCCGTCCTCGTCCGTCCCGGCGCGCGCCAGGTCGGGGGTCTCGTGCGGGTCGTGCTCGTCGCGCACCTCGCCGACGACCTCCTCGACGATGTCCTCCAGGGTCGCGACGCCGGCCGTGCCGCCGTACTCGTCGATGACGACCGCCATCGTCTGCTTGCCGGACAGCCGGTCGAGCAGCTTGTCCACGGTCAGCGTCTCGGGCACGAGCAGCGGCTCGCGCGCGATGTCGCCGACGCGGCGCAGCCGCCGCTCGTCGGCCGGTATGGCCAGGACGTCCTTGATGTGGGCGATGCCCACGACGGTGTCGAGGTTGCCCCGGTAGACGGGGAAGCGGGAGAGACCGGTGGCGCGGGTGGCGTTCGCGACGTCCTCGGCGGTGGCCTGGACCTCCAGGGCGGTCACCTGGACGCGCGGGGTCATGACGTTCTCGGCCGTCAGCTCGGCGAGGTTCAGGGTGCGGACGAACAGCTCGGCGGTGTCCGCCTCCAGGGCGCCCTCCTTCGCCGAGTGGCGGGCGAGCGCCACCAGCTCCTGCGGGGAGCGGGCGGAGGCCAGCTCCTCGGCCGGCTCCATGCCGAGGCGGCGCAGGATCCGGTTGGCGGTGTTGTTGAGGTGGCTGATGAGCGGTTTGAACGCGGCGGTGAAGACGCGCTGCGGGGTCGCGACGACCTTGGCGACCGCGAGGGGCGAGGAGATCGCCCAGTTCTTGGGGACCAGCTCGCCGACCACCATGAGGACCACGGTGGACAGGGCCGTGCCGATGACCAGGGCGATCGAGGAGGCCACGGAGGCGGAGAAGCCGAGCGCCTCGACGGGGCCCTTGATCAGCGCGGCGATCGAGGGCTCGGAGAGCATGCCGACGACCAGGTTGGTGACGGTGATGCCGAGCTGGGCGCCGGAGAGCTGGAAGGTGAGCGACTTGACGGCCTTGAGGGCGCCGGCGGCGCCGCGCTCGCCGCGCTCCACGGCCGCTTCGAGCTCGCCCCGTTCGACGGTGGTCAGCGAGAACTCCGCCGCCACGAACGCGCCGCACGCCAGCGACAGCAGCAGCGCCACCAGGAGCAGAAGCACTTCGGTCATCGGTTCACCTCCGTCCCATGATCAGTCAGCGGGGCACGGAGTGCGCGATCTCGGCTGTGTCGATCTCGCCTGTGTCGATGTCGGCTACTGGGAGGCTCGCCCATGGGCGGACGTTCACACCTTTCGGTCGTCTCGGACGGTCTCTTGCCGTCCGAGGGAGATCCCATGGTAAAGGATCGGCAAAACGGCCACCGATCACCCGGTGACCGGGTCCGTCACCCCGTGAAGGGCTTCACCCAGCGGCGCCACTGCTCCTGCCGCTCGTACCCGGCCGCGCCCCACGCGTGGTGCGCCCGCTCGTTCTCCTCCAGGACCATCGCGTCCGCGCGCCGCCCGCCCAGGGCGGAGAACCGTTCCTCCGCGGCGGCGAGCAGCGCCTTGGAGATCCCGCGTCTGCGGTACGAGGGGAGCACGGCGAGCCGGTAGAGCGAGGCCCGCCAGCCGTCCCAGCCGGCGATCACGGAACCGGCGATCCGGTCGCCGTCGACGGCGAGGATCAGCGCCTCCGGGTCACGGTCGAGCAGCCGCTTCACCCCGGCGAGGTCGTCCGTGATGGAGGTGCCCTCGGCGGACTCCCGCCAGAAGGCGAGGACGGCCTCGGCGTCGGCGGGCACGGCGGCACGGAGCTCTATGTCGATCATGGCTCGATCCCATCACGCGGGTACGGAGCCGAGCCAGCACATTCCGCACCGTGGACGCGCCCGGCCGCCACCCCGCCCGCCACCCCGCCCGCCACCCCGCCCGCCACCCCGCCCGCCACCCCGCCCGTCACCCCGTGACGAAGCAGAACTCGTTCCCCTCCGGGTCCCGCATGACCTGGAAGGAGCCCTGCTCGTCGGTGACGAGACCGCCGACGCGGACCGCCCCGAGCGGCGCCACCTCGTCGGCCGCCGCCTCCGGATCCTCCACCTTCACGTCGAGGTGCAGCCGGTTCTTCACGACCTTGCCCTCGGGCACCCGCTGGAAGGCGACCCGCACGAAACCGGGCGGCTCCACGTACGACCAGTCGGGACTCCGGTCCACGGGCTCCCCACCGAGCAGCCCCGCCCAGAACCGGACCAGTACGGCCGGATCGCCGCAGTCGTAGACGAGCTCCTGTACGTGTGCGCGCATCCCCTCACCCTAGGGCGAGGGGACGCGCGCACACGTCAGGCGCCGGCTTCCCGGGCGAACGCGACCGCGTCCCAGGTGCCGCCCAGCGCCGGGGCGAGCCAGTCGGCCGCCGCCGCGCGGAAGGCCGCCGGGGACAGGGCGCCCGAGCCCTCAGGGACCGCGCCGAGCAGGGGTGCGCCGGCCGCCTCCGGGAGGTCGGCGAGGTTGCAGCGGGCGGCGAGGTCGGGCTCCGCCGGCCAGCTGCCGACGACGACGCCGAGGTGTCCGATGCCGCGCGCCCGCAGGGCCTCGGCGGTCAGGGCGGTCGAGTTCAGGGTCCCGAGCCCGGCCGGTGCCACCACGAGGACCGGTGCGTCGAGCAGCCGCGCGACGTCGGCGAGCGTGCCGCCACCGTCGTCGAAGCGGACGAGCAGCCCGCCCGCGCCCTCGACGAGCACCAGGTCGTGCTCGGCGGCGAGCGCCCGTGCCGCCTCCGCGGCCCGCTCGGGGCCGACCGGGGCCATCCCCGCGCGCCGGGCGGCCGTGCCCGGGGCCAGCGGCTCCGGGTAGCGGGCCAGCTCGGCGGCGGTCTTCGCGCCCGAGAGCCGTACGACCTCGTCCGCGTCGCCCCGCTCCCCGGGCGCCAGACCGGTCTGCGCGGGCTTCAGGACCGCGACCGAACGACCGGCGGCGACCGCCGCGGCGGCGACGGCCGCCGTGACGACCGTCTTGCCGATCTCCGTCCCCGTCCCGCTGACGACGACGATGCTCATGCTGTTCCTTTCCGGCCGCTCAGCCCGCGGCCGCGGCGGCGCGCACCGCCGCGCAGATCCGGGCCAGGTCGGCGTCCTCGGTCACGTACGGCGGCATCGTGTAGACGAGGTCCCGGAAGGGACGCAGCCACACGCCCTCCCGGACCGCCGCCCGGGTCGCCGCCGCCATGTCGATCTCGTGGTCGAGCTGGACGACGCCGATCGCGCCGAGCACCCGCACGTCGCGGACGCCCGGGATCGACTCGGCGCCGGCGAGGCCCTCGCGCAGCCCGCCCTCGATCCGCTTGACCTCCAGTGCCCAGTCCTGGGAGAGGAGCAGGTCGATGGAGGCGCAGGCGACCGCCGAGGCCAGCGGATTGCCCATGAACGTCGGCCCGTGCGCGAGCACCGGCACCTCGCCCTGCGAGATGCCGTCGGCCACCGCGCCCGTGCACAGCGTCGCGGCCATCGAGAGGTAACCGCCCGTCAGCGCCTTGCCCAGGCACATCACATCGGGGGAGACCCCGGCCTGGTCGGCGGCGAACAGCGTGCCCGTGCGGCCGAAGCCGGTCGCGATCTCGTCGAAGACGAGGAGCACGCCGTGCGCGTCGCACGCCTCCCGCAGCACCCGCAGGTACCCGGGGTCGTGGAAGCGCATGCCGCCCGCGCCCTGCACCACCGGCTCCACGATGACCGCGGCCAGCTCGTCCGCGTGCCGCGCCACGGTGGCACGGAGGAGCTCGGCGTACGACTCCTCGTACGCGGCCGGCGGCTCGGGCACAAAGACCTGCTCCTGGAGCACGCCGGACCACAGCTGGTGCATCCCGCCCTCGGGATCGCACACCGACATCGGCTGCCAGGTGTCGCCGTGGTAGCCGCCGCGCCAGGTCAGCAGCCGCCGCTTGGCGGGGCGGCCGAGCGAACGCCAGTACTGCAGGCACATCTTGGCGGCGACCTCGACCGCCACGGAGCCGGAGTCGCTGAGGAAGACGTGCCGCAGCGGCTCCGGCGTGATCTCGACGAGCCGGGCCGCGAGCCGCACGGCGGGCTCGTGGGTGAGCCCGCCGAACATGACGTGGCTCATCCGGTCGAGCTGGCCGCGCGCCGCTTCGTTGAGCACCGGGTGGTTGTAGCCGTGCACGGCCGACCACCACGAGGACATGCCGTCGATCAGCTCGGCGTGTCCCTCGGCCGGCTCGGCGAGCCGCAGCCGCACCCCGGACGCGGACGCGACCACCAGCGGCTCCGCACGGCCCGGCATGGGGCCGTACGGATGCCACACGTGCGCCCGGTCCAGGGCGAGGAGTTCGTCGTTGCGCATCGTCACCCGTTACGCGTTCGGGGCGAGGTCCGTGCCGGCGCCGCGGCGGCGCACCGCCACCAGGTCGGTCCGGGCCTCCGACGCCGGGGCCGACACCGCGGCCGGCACCTCCGCCGGGGTCTCCGCCGGAGCCGCCGCGTGACCGCCGCACGGGCCGCAGCCGCCGGCCGCCTCCCCGTGGCCGCCGCAGCCGGCCGCCGCCTCGGAACCGCAGCCGCCGCCCTGGGCGTGCGAACCGCAGCCGCCGCCGGCCGCCGCGAGCGCGTCGGCGCGGTGGGCGGGGAGCGTGGTGGTGCCCGCGCCCTCCACCTCGAAGCCGGCGTCCGCGATCATGTCGAGGTCGGCCTGGCCGGCCTGGCCCTCGCTGGTCAGGTAGTCGCCGAGGAAGATCGAGTTGGCGATGTTCAGCGCCAGCGGCTGCATCGACCGCAGGTGCACCTCACGGCCGCCCGCGATCCGGACCTCCACGTCGGGGCAGACGAAGCGGACCATGGCGAGGATCCGCAGACAGCGCTGCGGGCTCAGGTTCCACTCCTTCGCCAGCGGCGTGCCCTCGAAGGGGATCAGGAAGTTGACCGGCACCGAGTCCGAGTCCAGCTCGCGCAGCGCGAACACCACGTCGACCAGGTCCTCGTCGGTCTCGCCCATGCCCGCGATCAGGCCCGAGCAGGCCGAGAGGCCCGCCGCGTGCGCCTTCTGCACGGTGTCCACCCGGTCGGCGTACGTGTGGGTCTTGGTGATCCCCTCGTACGTCGCCTCGGAGGTGTTGAGGTTGTGGTTGTACGCGTCCGCGCCGGCCGACTTCAGCCGCTCGGCCTGGCCGTCGGAGAGCAGACCGAGGCAGGCGCACACCTCGACGCCCTCGTTCTGCTCCTTGATCGCCTCGATGGTCCTGCCGACCCGCTCGACGTCGCGGTCCGTCGGACCGCGGCCGCTCGCCACCAGGCAGACGCGCTTGGCGCCGCCGGCGATGCCGGCCGCCGCGGCGTCGGACGCCTCGTCCGGCTTCAGCCAGGTGTACTTGAGGATGTCGGCCTTGGAACCGAGCCGCTGAGAACAGTACGAGCAGTCCTCCGGGCACAGCCCGGACTTCAGGTTGACGAGGTAGTTCAGCTTCACCCGCCGCCCGAACCACTGACGGCGCACCTTCCCGGCGGCCGCCACCACATCGAGCAGATCGTCGTCGGAGGTCGCCAGGACGGCGAGCGCTTCTTCACGGGTCGGCGTCTCGCGCCGCAGCCCCTTCTCCACCAGCGTGTTCAGCAGGTCCATAAGGGTTGATCCTTGCCTACGGCACACCCCCGGGCCAAGGAGGATCTGAACAAACGGGCGTGATCGAGGTGTGTGTATGACCACATCCCGACCTCGGCCTTCTGCCGTTAGGGTCTGTGCGCTGCCTACAAAAGGCGTCGACCCCGGGCGCCGTACGGGTGCGGCCCGAGGCGACCGCACCAGGTGCCGACCGAAGGAACGCCGCATGCCCCAGGCCCAGCCGACCCCGCCCGCGCGCCGCGACGCCTTCGACTGGACCGGGGCGGAGGCCCGCCGCCGGGCCGAGGCCGGCCTGGTCAGGACCCTGCGTCCGCGCCCGGCCGAGTCGGACCTCCTCGACCTGGCGGGCAACGACTACCTCGGTCTCACCCGGCACCCCGAGGTGACCGGCGCGGCCGCCGAGGCCGCCCGCCGCTGGGGCGCCGGCGCGACCGGCTCGCGGCTCGTCACCGGCACGACCCGGCTGCACACCACGCTCGAAGAGGAACTGGCCGCCTTCTGCGGCTTCGAGGCCGCCCTCGTCTTCTCCTCCGGCTACACCGCCAACCTCGCCGCGCTCACCGCGCTCGGCGGCCCCGGGGCGCTGATCGTCTCCGACGCCGCCAACCACGCCTCGATCGTGGACGGCTGCCGGCTCGCCCGCGCCGAGGCCGAGGTCGTCCCGCACGCCGACCCCGAGGCCGTACGCAAGACGCTGGAGGCGCACGAGGGGCGGCGGGCCCTCGCCGTCAGCGACTCCGTCTTCTCCGTCGACGGCGACCGCGCCCCGCTGGAGGAACTCGCCGACGCCTGCCGCGCCCACGGCGCCGGGCTCGTCGTCGACGACGCGCACGGCTTCGGCGTCCTCGGCGAGGGCGGCCGGGGCGCGCTCCACGGCGCCGGACTCGCGGGCGACGAGGACGTGGTCGCCACCCTCACCCTCTCCAAGTCGCTGGGCAGCCAGGGCGGCGCGGTCCTCGGCCCGGCCCGGGTGATCGAGCACCTGGTCAACGCGGCGCGCACCTTCATCTTCGACACCGGGCTCGCCCCGGCCGCCACCGGCGCGGCCCTCGCGAGCCTGCGGCTGATCGCCGCGGACCCGGGGCTCGCCACACGGGCGCGTGCGGTCGCCGGCACGCTCCACCGGACGCTCACCGAGGCCGGGTTCGTCTCGGCCCGCCCGGACGCGGCCGTCGTCTCGGTGCACGCGCCGGGGCCCGAGGAGGCCCTGCGCTGGGCGGCCGACTGCCGCGAACAGGGCCTGTCCGTGGGCTGCTTCCGGCCCCCGTCGGTGCCGGACGGCATCTCGCGGCTGCGGCTGACGGCCCGCGCGGACCTCACGGACGCGGAGGTCGGGCGCGCGGTCGCCACGATCGTGCGCACCGCGCCGGCCGGGGCGCGCTGAGCCCCCGCACACCGCGGGTTCCCGATACCGTCCACGCGCCGTCGACAGGCCCGGAGTTCACCGCTTCGGGCGACAGAACGGGGCATATCTCGGGAGAACGACCCACCCGGGTGCCCGATCGGTGGCAGGCTGACGCGGAGCGCGAGCCGGGGCGACGCCCCCGGCGGGAAAGGGACGACGTCGCCATGGCAGATCACCACGAAGCATCCGTCACTCTGCCCAGCGAGCCCGGCGCGGTCGCCACGGCGCGGAGGTTCGTGGCGGAGGCGCTCGGCCGCTGGGGTCTGGACGACGACGGCGACGCGGCGGACTCGATCCGGCTGATGGTCTCGGAGCTGGCGACCAACGCGGTGCTGCACACCTTCGGGCAGTCGCCGACCTTCACCGTCGAGCTCCGCCTCGACCGCGAGGAGGTGCTGCGGATCGGCGTCACCGACAGCCATCCGCGCTTCCCGCGCCGGCTTCCGGCCGCCGTCCAGCAGGACAACGGCCGCGGCATGGTGATCATCCGGGTCCTCGCCGCCGAGGCCGGCGGACGGCTCTCGGTGACGGCGACCGCCGAGGGCGGCAAGACGGTGTGGATCACGCTGCCCTGGGCCGCGGCGGCCGTGCCGGCCTGCTGAACCGGTTCGCCGGGTCCGGCGCCCGCGGTGAGGGGTGTGGCGGCGCCACCGCACCCCGGGGACATCACCGCGGGCGCCGGTGGGTCAGCGCACGCGGCCGTAGTAGACCTTCGACGACCAGATCCGGTCGAGCTTCACCCAGGAGCCGGTCTTGGGCGAGTGCCAGATCTTGCCGCTGCCGGCGTAGATCCCCACGTGGTAGACCCTGCCGCCCGAGTGGAAGAAGACCAGGTCCCCCTTCTGCCGACTGGCGGCGGAGATGTGCCGGGTCTTGTTGTACTGCTGCTGCGCGGTGCGTGGCAGCGTCTTTCCCGCCTTCTTGTACGCGTAGAGCGTGAGACCGGAGCAGTCGAAGCGGGTGGGGCCCGCCGAGCCGTACCGGTAGGGCGCGCCCTTCTTGGACGCCGCCACGTTCAGGGCCTGCGTCGCGTGGGAGGTGGCCGCCTGGGCCTCGGGTGCGGCTCCCGGTGCGAGGAGCGTGCCGCCGACGGCGGCGAGGGTGAGAGCCGAGACGGCTCCGGCCCGGGACAGCAGGGACGGGACATGCATCTGCGCAGTCATGCGCAACCCTTCGTCAGCCGCCTGTGAAGGATGACCTGTCGGGTTCGGGCAGGCGAAGATGCCCGGCCGCGGCTGCGGCTTCACCCCAAGGGACGGCCGCGCCGGGGATACGGCGCGATCGACCCGTACTGCTCGGGTCCTCCACTCCTGCCGGTCCAATCCTGTCGACCAGACGTCCGGGACGGCGGCAGGACTCGGCGTCCGCCCGGACCGCCCCGCCTGGATGGCGGGGGCTTGTCGTCGTCGAGGATCTTGACCCACGGTTCGGTCGAAAACCGAGCGGAAACGACGTTATGTGAGGCTCCTCACGACTGATCCATACGGGTGGACAAGAGGGTTTCGTGATCGTCGTAGGTTTGGCCGACGAGCCCCGTACCAGCATCGGAATGCCCGATTCCGCCAAATGCGTACACCTGTTGCGCAACTCGCACACTTCATCTGTCGATCGCGCGACTACGCCGGACGGGGGATGGATCCTGCGTCCCGTGTCGGCCGTCCGGGGCTCGACACGACACGTCGGAATGTCAACTGGCCCGCGCGCCGGGCACGGTGACGCGGGCGGCCCGCCGCTCGCCGTCCAACACCCGCAGCGCGCAGGCCAATGTCTCGGTGTGGACCTCGCTCTCGCCCCGCATATGCATGAGCGTCAGGGCCTCGCGCAGCGCCTCCGCCCGCCCGACCAGCGCCTGCGCGGCCCGCAGGGCCCCATAGGTATGCGAGCCTCTGGATGGATTGATCTTCCCCAGGAGGTCGACGACTTCGAGGTAGGCGTCGATCAACTGCCCCTCGGCGCGCGTCAGGGCGGGCAGCGGCGGAAGCTCCGGCACCATCGCGGTCTCACCGTGCCGTCGGCGTGCCGGAGTCGGCCCGGCGCGTGCCGACGACGGAGTCGACCAGGCCGTACGCGAGCGCCGCCGGCGCGTCGAGGACGGTCAGGCGCTCGGTGTCGGCGGAGACCTCGTCCGCCTCCCGGCCGGTGTACGCGGAGAGGAGTCCCGTCATCACGCCGCGTAGCCGCAGCAGTTCGCGCGCCTGGAGGTCCAGGTCGGAGAGCTGCCCGGCGAGCGGCTCGTCGAGGACCGGCTGGCGCAGGGTGACCCGGGCGCCGGGCAGCATCATGCGCTTGCCGGGCGTGCCCGCGGCGAGCAGGACCGCCGCCGTGGAGCCGGCCTGGCCGAGGCAGGTGGTCTCCACGTCGCTCGCCAGGCTGCGCATGGTGTCGTGGATCGCGGTCATCGCGGTGATCGAGCCGCCGGGGGAGTTGAGGTACAGCGCGATGTCCCGCCCCGGGTCCGCGTGGTCCAGGTGCAGGAGCTGGGCGATCACGTCGCTCGCGGCGACGTCGTCGACGGCCGTGCCGAGGAAGACGATCCGGTTCTCCAGGAGCTTCGCGTAGGGATCGAGGGTCCGGGTGCCGTACGAGGTCCGCTCCGAGAACTCCGGCAGTACGTGACGTGCGTCCATCAGGGGTGCCTCCTTCTGTAAAAAATGTACAGGACGTACAGGCCGTAAGCTGAGGAGCATGACCTACGAGATCCCGGTGACGCAAGCGCGGGCGGAGCTCGCCGACCTCATCAACCGCGTCGTGTACGGCGACGAGCGCGTGGTCGTGACCCGGCACGGGAAGCCGCTCGTCGCCCTGGTCTCCGCCGCCGACCTGGAACGACTCGAAAAACTGGAGGCCGAGGCGCGGGACGCCGTCGAGGAGCCGGTGATCCGTTCCGTCTCCGGGACGGGGCTTTCCGGCGGTCTCGGTTCCGCCACCGGTGAACAGCGCCGCTTCGGCATCGCCGCCCACCACCGCGACCCCGGCACCGGCTGACGCCGCACCGGTCCGCCGGCACCGGTCCGCAGCCACCGGCCGACCGGTCCGATGATCATGGAATCGCAAAGCCGGAGTTAACGCGCCGGAAAAACTTCCGCCCTAACGTGCAATGTCCGGCCGTCCACCGCAGCTCCGCCGTTCAACAGCGTGTTGACGGTCGGTAGGGTCCGCAGCTGTCCGGGTGCGGCCCGGTGGACGACTGTGAGGTGGAAGAGTGCAGCTGAGCCCGCACGAGCAGGAGCGCCTGCTCATTCACGTGGCCGCCGACGTGGCGGAGAGGCGCCGTGCGCGCGGGGTGCGGCTCAACCACCCCGAGGCCGTCGCCCTCATCACGGCGCACCTCCTCGAAGGCGCCAGGGACGGTCGCACCGTCGCCGAGCTCATGGCCTCCGGGCGCAAGGTGCTCTCCCGCGAGGACGTCATGGACGGCATCCCCGAGATGATCCACGACGTCCAGGTCGAGGCCACCTTCCCCGACGGCACCAAGCTCGTCACCGTCCACGACCCGATCGTCTGACGGGGGCCGGCGCCGATGATCCCCGGAGAGATCCTGTACGCGGACGGGCCCGTGTCCCTCAACGAGGGCCGCCCCGTCACCCGCCTCACCGTCCTCAACGCCGCCGACCGGCCCGTCCAGGTCGGCTCCCACTACCACTTCGCCGAGGTCAACCCCGGTCTCGACTTCGACCGGGCGGCCGCGCGCGGCCTGCGCCTGCACATCGCCGCCGGCACCGCCGTCCGCTTCGAGCCCGGCATCCCCGTCGAGGTCGAGCTCGTGCCGATCGCCGGCCACCGGATCGTCCCCGGCCTGCGCGGCGAGACCGCCGGCCCCCTGGACGCGACGACCGCGACGGGCCCCCTGGACGCGACGACCGAGACCGGCCCCTTGGGCGCGACGACCGAGACCGGCTCCCTCGCCGCCGCGGTTCCGAACGGAGACGCCCGTGCCTGACCTCCACCGCGCCGTCTACGCCGACCTGTTCGGCCCCACCACCGGCGACCGCATCCGGCTCGCCGACACCGACCTTCTCGTCGAGATCGAGGAGGACCGCTGCGGCGGGCCCGGCCGGGCCGGCGAGGAGGCCGTCTTCGGCGGCGGCAAGGTCATCCGCGAGTCCATGGGCCAGGCCCGCACCACCCGTGCCGAGGGCGCCCCCGACACGGTGATCACCGGCGCGGTCGTCCTGGACCACTGGGGGATCGTCAAGGCCGACATCGGCATCCGCGACGGCCGGATCACCGCCCTCGGCAAGGCCGGCAACCCCGACACCATGGACGGCGTCCATCCCGGCCTCGTCATCGGCCCCGAGACCGAGGTGATCGTCGGCAACGGCCGGATCGTCACCGCCGGCGGCGTCGACACCCACATCCACTTCATCTCCCCGACCGTGGTCGAGCAGGCCCTCGCCACCGGCATCACCACCCTCGTCGGCGGCGGCACCGGCCCCGCCGAGGGCACCAAGGCCACCACGGTCACGCCCGGCCCCTGGCACACGGCCCGGATGTTCGAGGCCCTCGACACCTTCCCCGTCAACATCGGCCTCCTCGGCAAGGGCAACACCACGTCCCGCGAGGCGATGCACTCCCAGCTGCGCGGCGGCGCCCTCGGCTTCAAGATCCACGAGGACTGGGGGGCCACCCCCGCCGTCATCGACGCCTGCCTCGGCGTCTGCGAGGAGACCGGCGTCCAGCTGGCCATCCACACCGACACCCTCAACGAGGCCGGATTCGTCGGCGACACCCTCGCCGCCATCGCGGGCCGGACCATCCACGCGTACCACACCGAGGGCGCGGGCGGCGGGCACGCGCCGGACATCATCACCGTGGTCTCCGAGCCCCACGTGCTGCCCAGCTCGACCAACCCGACCCGGCCGCACACCGTCAACACCATCGAGGAACACCTCGACATGCTGATGGTCTGCCACCACCTCAACCCCGCCGTCCCCGAGGACCTCGCCTTCGCCGAGTCCCGGATCCGGCCCTCCACCATCGCCGCCGAGGACGTCCTCCACGACCTCGGCGCGATCTCGATCATCTCCTCCGACTCCCAGGCCATGGGCCGGGTCGGCGAGGTGATCCTGCGGACCTGGCAGACCGCCCACGTCATGAAGAGGCGGCGCGGCGCGCTCCCCGGCGACGGCCGCGCCGACAACCACCGGGCGCGCCGCTACGTCGCCAAGTACACGATCAACCCGGCCGTCGCCCAGGGCATGGACCACCTCGTCGGCTCCGTGGAACCGGGCAAGCTCGCCGACCTCGTCCTGTGGGAGCCCGCCTTCTTCGGCGTGAAGCCGCTCGTCGTCCTCAAGGGCGGCCAGATCGCGTACGCGCAGATGGGTGACGCGAACGCCTCCATCCCCACGCCCCAACCCGTGCTGCCCAGGCCGATGTTCGGCGCGCTGGGCCGGGCGGCCGCCGCAGGCTCGGTCAACTTCACCGCCGAGGCCGCGATCGAGGACGACCTGCCGCGGAGGCTGGGCCTGGCCAAGGAGTTCACCCCGATCCGCTCCACCCGCCGCGTCACCAAGGCGGACATGCGGGAGAACGACGCCGTGCCCCGCGTCGAGGTCGACGCCGACACCTTCACCGTCACCATCGACGGCGAAGCGGTCGAACCCGCCCCCGCCGCGGAACTGCCCATGGCCCAGCGCTACTTCCTCTTCTGATGACGCGCTCCGCCCTCCTCGTGCTCGCCGACGGACGGTTCCCCGCCGGCGGGCACGCCCACTCCGGCGGCGCCGAGGCCGCCGTCAAGGCCGGCCGCGTCCGCGACGCCGCGAGCCTGGAGGCCTTCTGCCGCGGGCGGCTGCACACCGCGGGACTCACCGCGGCCGGTCTCGCCGCCGGCGCGGCCCTCGGTCTCGACCCGCACGAGCTCGACGCCGCCGCCGACGCCCGCACCCCCTCGCCCGCGCTGCGCGCCGCCGCCCGCCGGCTCGGCCGGCAGCTGATGCGGGCCGCCCGGGCCACCTGGCCGGGACCCGGACTCGACGCGCTCGCCGCCGCCTTCCCGCGCGGCGCGCACCAGCCCGTCGTGCTCGGCGCGACGGCGCGGGCCGCGGGGCTCGGCCCCGAGGACGCCGCGCACTGCGCCGCGTACGAGTCGGTCGGCGGGCCGGCCACCGCGACCGTACGGCTCCTGGGCCTCGACCCCTACCAGGCGACCGCCGTCCTCGCCCGGCTCGCCCCCGAGATGGACGAGGTCGCCGCCCGGGCGACCGCCGCAGCCCGCGAGGGCGTCGACGCGCTGCCCGCCGCCTCCGCGCCGCTCCTCGACATCACCGCCGAGCAGCACGCGGCCTGGCCCGTCCGCCTCTTCGCCTCGTAACACGGGAGTACCCCATGCACCTCGACCACGGACACACCCACCACGGCGCCGTCTCCGCCGACGCCCACCGGCCCGACGGCACCCGGCGCGCCCTGCGCGTCGGCCTCGGCGGCCCGGTCGGCTCCGGCAAGACCGCCACCGTCGCCGCGCTCTGCCGCGCCCTGCGCGACACGCTCTCGCTCGCCGTCGTCACCAACGACATCTACACCCGCGAGGACGCCGAGTTCCTGCTCCGCGAGGCCGTGCTGCCGCCCGAGCGCATCCAGGCCGTCGAGACCGGCGCCTGCCCGCACACCGCCATCCGCGACGACATCTCCGCCAACCTGGAGGCGGTCGAGGAGCTGGAGGACGCGGTCGGACCGCTCGACCTGATCCTCGTCGAGTCCGGCGGCGACAACCTCACCGCCACCTTCTCCCGTGGCCTCGTGGACGCGCAGGTCTTCGTCATCGACGTCGCCGGCGGCGACGACATCCCCCGCAAGGGCGGCCCCGGCGTCACCACCGCCGACCTCCTCGTCGTCAACAAGACCGACCTCGCCCCGTACGTCGGCTCCGACCTCGGCCGGATGGCCCGCGACGCGGCCGAGCAGCGCGGCGGACTCCCCGTCGTCTTCACCTCGCTGCGGTCCGAGGAGGGCGTCGGCCCGGTCGCCGCCTGGCTGCGCGAGCGGCTCGCCGCCTGGACAGCCGCCCCGGCGCCCGCCGCGTGAGCCTGCGCGCCACCGCCCGGATCGCCGCCGGGGCCGACGGCTCCCTGCCGGTCCTGGAGAGCGACGGGCCGCTCGCCGTGCGCCGCACCCGCGCCGCCGCCCCCGGCTGGTCGCGGGTGACGGTGGTCGGCGCGATGAGCGCCCCGCTCGGCGGCGACCGGCTCGCCATCGAGACCGAGGTACGGGACGGGGCGCGGCTGCGGGTCGACTCGGCCGCCGCCACGCTCGCCCTGCCGGGCCGGGACCCCGAGCCGGCGGCGTACGGGATCCGGCTCCGGGTCGGCGCGGACGCCGCCCTGCGCTGGCTGCCCGAGCAGCTCGTCAGCGCCCACGGCTCCCACCTGCGGGTGCGCACCACCGTCGAGCTCGCCCCCACGGCCCGCCTGGTGCTGCGCGAGGAGCAGGTCCTCGGCCGGCACGGCGAGCCGCCCGGCACCCTGGTCTCCCGGCTCACCGTCCGCCGCGCCGGCCGGCCCCTGCTCGACCAGGAGCTGGCGTACGGCCCCGGCGCGCCCGGCGGCTGGGACGGCGGCGCCGTCCTCGCCGGTCACCGCGCCACCGGCCAGCTCCTCGTCGTCGAACCGGACTACGGGAAGGAGCCGCCGGCGGCGCGTCCGCTCGGCGAGCACGCGGTGCTCACCCCGCTCGCCGGTCCGGCGGCGCTCGTGACGGCCGTGGCCCCCGACGCGCTCGCCCTGCGCCGGATCCTCGACGCCGCGCTGGCCGAACTCGCCCCCGAATGAGACGGATCGGGGTGTACCGCTCAGCGGACACCCCGATCCGGTTATGGGTTCGGCAAAGAAACCTGTGTTCGGACTGACGTGGCGCCCTCGTTGACGAAAGGATCACTCGAACAGACGACCACCTACAGGGGGAGGACCTTTGAGACGACGTACGGCAGTGCTCGGCTCCGCCGGCACGCTCATCGCCGCCACGCTCGTCGCGGGCGCGCTCGCGGCTCCGGCGGCCAGTGCCGACAGCGGCGAGCGCCACGGCCGCGACGCCGAGGCCTACGGAGTCGCGCTCGCCGCGGACCGGGCCGCCCGCGCCGGGATCGACTGGCGGGACTGCCCCGAGGACTGGGGCCTGGAGAAGCCGATCCAGTGCGGCTGGGTCACCGTCCCCGTCGACTACGCCCGTCCCAACGGCAAGACGATCAAGATCGCCGTCGACCGGATCGGCGCCACCGGCACCCCCGCCGAGCGCCAGGGCGCGCTGCTCTACAACCCCGGTGGCCCCGGCGGCTCCGGCCTGCGCTTCCCGCGCCGCGTCACCACGAACCACAAGGTCTGGACGAACGTCGCCAAGGCCTACGACTTCGTCGGCTTCGACCCGCGCGGCGTCGGCAAGTCCGCCCCCATCTCCTGCGTCGACCCGACCGAGTTCGTCAAGGGCCCCAAGCTCGACCCGGTCCCCGACAGCGAGGCCGACAAGCGCGCGCAGCGCAAGCTCGCCGCCGAGTACGCCGAGGGCTGCTTCGAGAAGAGCGGCGACATGCTCCCGTACATGACGACGCCGAACACCGCCCGCGACCTCGACGTCATCCGCGCCGCCCTGGGCGAGCGGAAGCTCAACTTCGTCGGCGTCTCGTACGGCACCTACCTCGGCGCCGTCTACGGCACCCTCTTCCCGACGCACGTCCGCCGCATGGTCCTGGACAGCGTCGTGAACCCCTCGACCCGCTCGATCTGGTACGAGGCCAACCTCGGCCAGGACATCGCCTTCGAGGGCCGGCTCACCGACTGGATGACCTGGGTCGCCCAGAACGACGCCACCTACCACCTCGGCTCCACCCTGGCGGAGGTCCGGCAGCAGTGGGACACCCTGCGCGCCGCCGCCAAGAAGGAGCCGCTCGGCGGCAAGGTCGGCCCGGCCGAGCTCATCGGCTTCTTCCAGAGCGCCCCGTACTACGACTCCATGTGGGCGCCCGTCGCCGAGGCGTGGAGCGCGTACGCCGCCGGTGACCCGCAGCCGCTCATCGACAACGCCGCCGCGGACCTCACCGACACCGCCGGCAACATCGCCTCGGAGAACGGCAACGCCGTCTACACCGCGGTCGAGTGCGCCGACGCCCCCTGGCCGACCAGCTGGAAGAAGTGGGACCGGGACAACTCCCGCCTCCACGCGCAGTACCCGTTCATGACCTGGGCCAACGCCTGGATGAACCTCCCCTGCGCCACCTGGAAGGTCCCGAGCCAGAAGCCCGTGCAGGTGAAGACCGGCAAGGGCCTGCCGCCGGTGCTCATCGCGCAGGCCGAGCGCGACGCCGCCACCCCGTACGAGGGCGCCGTCGAGCTCCACAAGCGCTTCAAGGGCTCGCGCCTGATCACCGAGAAGGACGCCGGTTCGCACGGCATCACCAGCCTCGTCAACCCGTGCCTCAACACCAAGGTCGACGCCTACCTGCTGAGCGGGAAGCTCGACGCCACGGACCAGACCTGCGCCCCGCACGCCGCACCGCGGCCGTAGCCCGCGTCTGACGTGAGGAGGGGCCGTCGCCACCCGGCGACGGCCCCTCCGCCGTGCTCAGGACCCGGCGGCCTTCACCACGGCCGCGTACTCGTCCACGTACTCCTGCCCCGACAGCCGCATCACCGCGTACATGATCTCGTCCGTGACCGCCCGGACCACCGCCCGCTCGTCCGCCGAGCCCGCGAAGCGCGAGAAGTCCAGCGGCTCCCCGAAGCGGATCGTCACCCGCCGGATCCGCGGCACCACCCGCCCCGGCGGCTGGATCTCGAAGGTGCCGACCATCGCGCACGGCACCACCTTCACCCCGGCCGTCAGCGCCATCACCGCCACCCCCACCTTGCCCTTGTACAGCCGCCCGTCGTGCGAGCGGGTGCCCTCCGGGTAGATCCCGAGCAGCTCGTCCTTCGCCAGCACCCCGAGCCCCTCGCGGATCGCCGCCTGCCCCGCCTCCTTGCCCGAGCGGTCCACCGGGATCTGCCCGGCGGCCCGGAAGAACGCCGCCGTCAGCCGCCCCTTCAGCCCCGGCCCGGTGAAGTACTCCTGCTTCGCCAGGAAGGTGATCCGCCGGTCGAGCACCACCGGCATCAGGAAGTGGTCCGAGAAGGAGAGGTGATTGCCCGCGACGATCGCCGCGCCCTCCTCGGGGACGTGCTCGATCCCCTCCACCCTCGGCCGGAACAGCAGCTTGAGCAGCGGCCCGAGCAGTACGTGCTTCAGCAGCCGGTAGAACACCGGAAACCCCCGTTCGTCGTCCGTCCCGCCCGTTGTAACCCCCCGCCCGCCCGTGGTCCACTGGTCGGAGTGGCCCGACTCGCCCGGGAGGCCGAAAAATGCCAGGCGCGCCCGCACCCCGGGGACCCCGCCGGCTGCTCACCGTCCTGCTCTGCGCGGTGGCGGCGGCCGGACTGTACGGCTGCTCGGACTCCGGCCCGCGGGACCCGGCTCCGACACGGACCACCACCGCCCCGGGCGGCGTCTCCCCGCTCACCGGACTGCCCGCCCGCACCGGCCCGGTCCTCGCCGTGAAGATCGACAACGTGCCCGCGGCCCGCCCCCACACCGGCCTCGGCGCCGCCGACCTCGTCTACGTCGAACAGGTCGAGGGCGGCGTCACCCGGCTGCTCGCCGTCTACTCCTCCCGCCTCCCCGACGGCATCGGCCCCGTCCGCAGCGCCCGCGAGTCCGACATCCCCCTGCTGCGCCCCTTCGGCAACCCCGCGCTCGCCTACTCCGGCGCCCAGCGCGCCCTGAACCCGCTCCTGGAAGCCGCCCCGCTCGACCTCGTCCACCAGTCCTCCGCGCCCGCGGCCTTCCGCCGCTCCCCGGACCGGCCCGCCCCGCACAACCTCTACCTGCGCCCCGAGCGCGCCCTGGCCGCCGCCCCGGACGCCTCCGACGTCCGGCCCGTCGGCTTCCGCTTCGGCGCCGCGCCCGCCGGCGGCACCGCCACCACCACCGAGACCGTCCGCTTCCCGGCCGCCCGCTACGCCTTCACCTGGTCCGCCGCCGACCGCGGCTGGCGCGTCGCCATGGACGGCCGCACCGCCACCACCACCGACGACGGCCCGCTCGCCCCCGCCACCGTCGTCGTCCAGCGGGTCACCATCCGCCCCTCCGCCTTCCACGACGTCAACGGCGCCGTCTCCCCGTACACCGAGACCACCGGCTCCGGCACGGCGACCGTGCTGCGCGACGGACGGGCCCACGAGGCCCGCTGGTCCCGCCCCGACCCGGCCGCCGGCACCTCCTTCACCACCCCCGACGGCCGTCCCCTCGCCTTCGCGCCCGGACAGGTCTGGATCGTCCTCGCCCCGCGCTGACCGGCGGATGAACGCGCCGGACGGGGGTAGTCGCGCCACACGAGGCAATCCCCCGGCGAGGAGGCACGTCATGAGCACCGGCATGTGGGGCTACGCGGAATCCTCCGGCCACGTGCCGGGCGACACCCTGATCGGCTACGCGGTGGAGGCCACCGACGGCGGCATCGGCAAGGTCGACCGGCACACCGAGGACGTCGACCGGTCCTACCTGGTCGTGGACACCGGGCCGTGGATCCTCGGCCACAAGGTCGTGCTGCCCGCCGGTCTCGTCGACCGCGTGGACCGGGAGAACGAGACCGTGCACGTGAACTGCACCAAGAAGCACGTCCGCGAGTCGCCCGACTTCGATGCCGGGCAGAACGAGGACGACATCACCTTCATCCGGCTCGTCGAGCAGTACTACTCGAACCGGCACATGTGAGAGCGGACCGGGCCGTCAGCGCGGTGCCGGACCCGCCCCGCCCGCGCGCGGCCGGCGCGGCCCCGCGGCCGACTCGGTGCTGTCCGCCGCCGCCATCCCGATCGTCGCCACCATCAGCACGATCCAGCCGAACCAGAGCCAGCCGCTGCTCCCGAGCGCCACCGTGTACGCGCTGATCAGCACCAGCACGGCACAGGTGACGATCGTCATCGCCTTCGTGGAACCGGACATCTGCCCGCCCTCCTCCCGACCGGGGCCAGGGAAGCCTCCCTGCCATGGTGACTCCCCGCGGGGGGCGGGCGCTACTCCCGCGCGGGATCCGGGAGGGGCGGTTCAGCGACCGCGCGCCTGCAGGGAGGCCAGGTAGGCGTTGTACTCCGCCAGCTCCTTGTCGCCGTCCCGGTCCGCCTGCCGGTCCTTGCGGACCGCCTGCCGCTGCTCGGAGTGGTACCACTGGTAGACCAGCGCGATCAGCACCAGCACCGAGGGGATCTCGCTGAACGCCCACGCGATGCCGCCCGCCGCGTTCTGGTCGGCGAGCGCGTCGATGCCGAGCGAGGCCGGCGGGTTCTCGTACGCCTTCACCATCGGCTGGGACGCCATCATCATCGCGATGCCGAAGAAGGCGTGGAACGGCATGCCCGCGAAGAGCTCCAGCATCCGCATCACATAGCCGGGCCGGTGCGGGCCCGGGTCCACGCCCATGATCGGCCAGAAGAAGACCACGCCCACCGCGAGGAAGTGCACCATCATCGCGATGTGCCCCGGTTTCGACGCCATCAGGGTGTCGAAGAGCGGGGTGAAGTAGAGGCCGTAGAGGCTGGCGATGAAGATGCCGATGGTGAAGACCGGGTGCGTGATGATCTTCATGTACCGGCTGTGCAGCAGCTTGAGGAGCACCTCGCGGGGGCCCAGCGAGCCGCGCCCGGCCACCGGCAGCGCCCGCAGCGCCAGCGTCACCGGCGCGCCGAGCAGCAGCAGGATCGGCGAGACCATGGAGATCACCATGTGCTGCACCATGTGGACGCTGAACATGACCATGCCGTAGTCGTTCAGCTTGGTGCACATCACCAGGGCGACGGTCAGCACGCCGACGGTGAAGAGCACGGTCCGGGAGACCGGCCAGGCGTCCCCGCGCCCGCGCAGCCGGGCGACCCCCCACCCGTACAGGCCGAGCGCCACGAGGCACCCGATGAGGAAGAACAGGTCGGGAGAGAACTCCAGGCCCCGCCCCAGCGTGAACGGCGGCAGATCCGTGGTCATGCCGTGCCCGCTGTGATCCATCGCTTACTCCTGGAGCCCATTGCGCGCCGAGCCCGTTTCGCGCTTGTTGTCCGCACCAGACTAGAACCGCCCCCGGTCGCGCTCGCGACCGGGGGCGGGTGTCAGACGCACGGAGTGCGCACGGAGGGCGCGAGGGCGCTCAGAGCACGCACTCGGCCTCGGCGTAGCGGTCCGCGGGGACCGTCTTCAGGGTCTCCACGGCCTGGGCGAGCGGGGCCATGACGATGTCGGTGCCGCGCAGCGAGGTCAGCATGCCGAACTCGCCGCGGTGCGCCGCCTCGACGGCGTGCCAGCCGAAGCGGGTGGCGAGGACGCGGTCGTACGCGGTGGGGGTGCCGCCGCGCTGGACGTGGCCGAGGATGACCGGGCGGGCCTCCTTGCCGAGCCGGCGCTCCAGCTCCACGGAGAGCTGGTTGGCGACGCCGGTGAACCGCTCGTGGCCGTAGATGTCGGTGCCGGCGGTCTTGAAGTCCATGGAGGAGCCCTCGCGCGGCTTGGCGCCCTCGGCGACGACGACGATCGCGAAGCGCTTGCCGTCCTCGAAGCGGGCGCCGACCCGGGAGGTCAGCTCGTCGATGTCGAAGGGGCGCTCGGGGACGACGACCGCGTGGGCGCCGGCGGCCATGCCCGAGTGCAGGGCTATCCAGCCGGTGTGACGGCCCATGACCTCGACGACGAGGACGCGCTGGTGGGACTCGGCGGTGGTCTTCAGCCGGTCGAGGGCCTCGGTGGCCACGGTGACGGCGGTGTCGAAGCCGAAGGTGACGTCGGTCGAGGCGATGTCGTTGTCGATCGTCTTCGGGACGCCGACGATGGGGAGGCCCGCCTCGGAGAGGAGGTTGGCTGCCTTGAGGGTGCCCTCGCCGCCGATCGGGATGATGGCGTCGAGACCGAGGTCGGCGACGTGGCCGCGGGCCCGCTCGACGCCGTCGACGAGGTGCGCGGGCTGGACGCGGGAGGAGCCGAGGATGGTGCCGCCGCGGGCGAGGATGCCGCCCACCGCGTCGAGGTCGAGCTTCCGGTAGTCGCACTCCAGGAGGCCCTTCCACCCGTCGTGGAAGCCGATGACCTCGTCCCCGTGATCGACCACGGCCCGGTGCACGACGGACCGGATGACGGCATTCAGACCGGGGCAGTCTCCGCCGGAGGTGAGCACACCAATGCGCATAGCCCAAAAACCTTTGCAACGTGGGCCGACTCCCGGACCACGTCGTCCGGCTGGATCCCCGCCACCCTATCGTTGCCGGGTGGCGGGGCCGAACCGGATGTCCGCAGATTGGACACCGTATTTACATACGAATCCAATGTGCGCTAGCCCGCTCAGAAGTGCGCTTCCGGAGGGCTCCCGACGGTTCGTCAGGCGGGCTGCGAGGCGGAGGCGATGCGCTCGGCGCGCAGCGCCTCGTACCACCGGTCGTCGGTGGGCGGCAGCGCGTTCACGTCGAGGGCCAGCTTCAGGAGCAGGTCCGCGATCTGCGGGTTGCGGGCCATCACGGGACCGTGCATGTAGGTGCCGAAGACGGTGTCGTTGTACGCGCCCTCGGTGCCGTCGCCGGTGCCGTTGCCCCGGCCGAGGATGGTCCGCGCGAAGGGGCGGGCCGTCGGGCCGAGGTGGGTGACGCCCTGGTGGTTCTCGAAGCCGGTCAGCTGGGGGAGGCCCAGCTGCGGGTCGATGTCGGCGAGCACGTCGCCGACGCAGCGGGCGCCCTCGCCGCGGACCGTGGTCACGTCGAGCAGGCCGAGGCCCGGCTCGCGCTCCCCGAGGTCGTTGATGAACTCGTGGCCCAGGATCTGGTAGCCGGCGCAGACCGAGAAGATGATCGCGCCGTTGGAGGCCGCCCGGGGGAGGCCGCCGTCCCGGCGCAGCCGCTCGGCCGCGAGCCGCTGCGGCCGGTCCTCGCCGCCGCCGATCAGGTAGATGTCGCCGGAGGTGGGGATGGGCTGGTCGCTGCGGACGTCGACGCGCTCGACGGCCAGGCCGCGCTGGCGGGCGCGGCGCTCGACGACGAGGACGTTGCCCTGGTCGCCGTAGGTGCTGAGCAGGTCCGGGTAGACCCAGACCACACGCAGGCTGCTGTCACTCATGCTGCAAGTCCTTCTGCGAGTCGGGGCGGGGTCAGTTGCCCACGCGGCGGCGGACGTCCTGGAACGCGGTGTAGTTCGCGATCAGCTCGATCTGCCCGGGCGGGGCCATGGCGACGGCCTCGTCGAGCGTCTCGCAGACGCGGAAGTCGACACCCGCGACCTCCAGACGGACCGCCAGGTCGAGCCGGCGGTCGCCGATGACCATGATCGGGTGGCCGGCGAGCCGCCCGTAGTCCACGTCCCACAGCCAGGAGGTGTCGGTGCCGTCGGCACCGCGCGCGTTGACCGAGAGGATCACCGGCGTCGGCGGCCGGTCGATCAGCGAGAAGGTCTCCAGCCAGCCGGCCGGGTTCTTGGCGAGCAGCAGCCGCAGCTGACGGTCCTGGAAGGTGACCACGTCGTAGCGGCCGGCGACGGCCTGGACCTGGTACATGCGCTCCAGGGCGACCTGCGGCGGCACGCCGAAGACGGCGGCGACGGCGGCCGAGGTGGCGGCGTTCGCCTTGTTGGCGCGGCCGGGCAGCTGCAGCCGGATCGGCCAGGCCGAGCCGTGCGGGTCGAGCACGTGGTCGCCGCTGAGCGCCCAGCTCGGGGCGGGGCGGCGGAAGCCGCACTCGCCGCAGAACCAGTCGTCGCCGGGGCGCTGCAGCACACCGCCGCAGGAGGGGCACGACCAGGCGTCGTCCTTCCACTCCTGGCCGACCGCGACCCACACCACGTTGGGGGAGGAGGAGGCGGCCCACACGATCAGCGGGTCGTCGGCGTTGGCGATGACGACGGCCTTGGAGCCGTTGAGGCCCTCGCGCCACTTCTCGGCGAGCATCCGCGTCTCGGCGGCGCGGTCGAGCTGGTCGCGGGAGAGGTTGAGCAGCGCGATCGCCTTGGGGGTGGTGTCGCGGGCGACGCCGGCGAGGTACTTCTCGTCGACCTCGATCACGCCGTACTTGGCGTCACTGCCGCCGGCGAGGGCGGAGGTGATGCCCGCGGGCATGTTGGCGCCGAGGGCGTTGGAGACCACCGGGCCGCTGGCCCGGAGCGCCTCGGCGATGAGCCGGGTCGTGGTGGTCTTGCCGTTGGTGGCGGACACGAGGACGACGTCCAGGTGCTGCGCGAGCCGCCCCAGCAGGTCGGGGTCGAGCTTGAGCGCCACCCGGCCGCCGATCACCGATCCACTGCCGCGTCCGGCCGCCCGCGACACCGCGGCGGCTGCCTTGCCCGCGGTCACGGCCAGCTTGGCACGCGGCGACAGCGGCTCTGGATTACCGGGGTGTCCTGACATCGTCCTTGATCCTCCTTGCGTCGGTCGGGGCTCAGCCTATCGAGAACCGGCCAGGAGCCCGAACCGCGGCACCCGTGCCGACCGTATGAAATGAGGAGGTCACGGCGGACCGTACGCTTACCGCCATGCGAAACCGCCCCATCCCCGGCAGCTCCGGCATCGTCCGGACGATGACCCTGCTCGGCGATCCCGTGCTGCACGCGCCCTGCGCGCCCGTCACCGAGTTCGGCCCCGAACTCGACCGGCTGGTGGAGTCCATGTTCGCCACGATGTACGCGGCGCACGGCGTCGGTCTCGCCGCGAACCAGGTGGGCGTGGGGCTGCGGGTCTTCGTCTACGACTGCCCGGACGACGAGGAGGTCCGTCACCTGGGGCACGTGGTGAACCCGCGCCTGGTCGAGGCGGACGGCGACGTGTACCGCGGCCCGGAGGGCTGCCTCTCGCTGCCGGGTCTGGAGGCGCCGGTGGCCCGCTTCGACCGCGCGGTGGTCGAGGGCGTCCGCACCGACGGCACCCCGGTCCGGATCGAGGGCACGGGTTTCTTCGCCCGCTGCCTCCTCCACGAGATGGACCACCTGGACGGCCACGTCTACGCGGAGCACGTCACGGGGTGGCGCAGATCACGCCTGCTCCGCGCGATCCGCAAGCAGCCCTGGGGCGGGGGCGCCTCCGTCCTGGAGGCCTGACGGACCCCTCCGGTACGGCTCCGAAGGCGGCCGCCCGGAGTCGGGGGCTCCCGCGCCCCGGTGCCCGGGGCCCCTCCGGGCCCGCCCCCGCCGCCGGCCCCGGCCGGTCTCGGGGCGTACGCCTAGAAGCCCGGGCCGTCGGCGCGGTCGTCGGCGTCGGCGAGGCGGCCCCAGAGGAGGTCCGCGAGGGCCTGGACGAGTTCGGCGCGGGAGCAGGGGCGTTCGCCGAGCCACCAGTCGCCGGCGGCGTGCATCATGCCGACGATGCCGTGGCCCCAGATCCGGGCCTGTGCCTCGGCGGCCGGGCCGAGGTCGACGCGCTCGGCGATGACTTGGCCGAGCTCCTCGCCCATGCGGCGCAGCAGCGGCGCCGAGTGGCGGCCGACGTCGAAGCCCTGCTCGGCCTGGTGGGACTCCTCGGCCGGGTGCATGAGGAAGCGGTAGACCTGCGGCATCGCCTCGATGGACGCGAGGTAGGTGTCGAGGGTGGACTCGACCCGGCGGCGCCGGTCGGCGGGGGCGTCGAGCGCGGCCCGCAGCGAGGCGAGGAGGGCGTCGGTGTGGCGGGTGGCGAGGGCGCGGTACAGGCCGCCCTTGTCGCCGAAGTGGCGGTAGAGGATCGGCTTGGTGATGCCCGCCTCGGCCGCGATCGCGTTCATGGATGCCTTGGGGCCGTCGCGGAGCACCACCCGGTCCGCCGCCTCCAGCAGTTCGCGCCGCCGCTGCTCGGCGCTCTTCTGCTGGTCGGTGGTCCGGTGTGCGATGTCCATAAGCGTGTCTCCCCGCCCGTGCGATGACCTGAGGCTGTCGCAACGTAACACCCGACCGGCATGCTGTGCCGAACCGCCCGAGGGCCCTTCGCTCGGGAGGACCCGCAGGTTGACAGCCGTACCCGCCGGTAACAGACTGGGTGTTACCGCAAGTAACGTACTGCTGGGAGGGAACATGGCCGAGTTCACGTTCGAGCTCAACGACGACCAGAAGGAAGTCCGTGACTGGCTCCACGGCTTCGCCGCGGACGTCATGCGGCCGGCCGCCGCGGAGTGGGACGAGCGTGAGGAGACCCCCTGGCCGATCATCCAGGAGGCGGCCAAGCTCGGAATCTACTCCCTCGACTTCTACGCCCAGCAGTTCTTCGACCCGACCGGCCTCGGCGTCCCGATGACCATGGAGGAGCTCTTCTGGGGCGACGCCGGCATCGCCCTCTCCATCGTCGGCACCGGTCTCGCCGCCGTCGGCGTCCTCGCCAACGGCACCGAGGAGCAGATCGGCACGTGGGTGCCGCAGATGTACGGCGACGCGAACGACGTCAAGGTCGCCGCCTTCTGCTCCTCCGAGCCCGACGCCGGCTCCGACGTCGCTGCCATGCGCACCCGGGCCGTCTACGACGAGGCCAAGGACGAATGGGTGCTCAGCGGCACCAAGACCTGGGCGACCAACGGCGGCATCGCCAACGTCCACGTCGTCGTCGCCGTCGTCGACCCGGAGCTCGGCTCCAAGGGCCACGCCTCCTTCATCGTGCCGCCGAACACCCCCGGCCTCTCCCAGGGCCAGAAGTTTCAGAAGCACGGCATCCGCGCCTCGCACACCGCCGAGGTCGTCCTGGAGGACGTGCGCGTCCCCGGCTCCTGCCTGCTCGGCGGCAAGGAGAAGCTCGACGAGCGCCTCGCCCGCGCCCGCGAGAAGGCGAAGTCGGGCGGCGGCGAGCGCGTGAAGAACGCTGCCATGGCCACCTTCGAGGCGTCCCGCCCCGCGGTCGGCGCCATGGCCGTCGGCACCGCCCGCGCCGCGTACGAGGTCGCCCTCGACTACGCGAAGACCCGCGTGCAGTTCGGCCGCCCGATCATCGAGAACCAGGGCGTCGCCTTCCAGCTCGCCGACATGGCCACCCAGATCGACGCGGCCCGGCTGCTCGTCTGGCGCGCCTCCTGGATGGCCACCGCCGGCAAGCCCTTCACGAAGGCCGAGGGCTCCATGTCCAAGCTGTACGCCAGCGAGGTCGCCAAGAGCGTCACCGCCCAGGCGATCCAGATCCTCGGCGGCAACGGCTACACCCGCGAGTACCCGGTGGAGCGCATGCACCGCGACGCGGCGATCTACACCATCTTCGAAGGGACCAGCGAGATCCAGCGCATGGTCATCAGCCGCGCCGTCGGCAGGTAGCCCGGCGCCCCTCAGCCGAACCAGACGACCAGGCGGACGTTCCCGTCACCGTGGACGGCCGCCAGGTCGCCCATGACCGCCCAGACCGGACCCCAGCGGTCGCCGTCCGGCGGGACGAACATCCGGGGCGTGTACAGGACCGGACGGTAGACCGCCCCCTCCCAGGGGACCTCTCCGCCGGGCGGCCACTCCCACGGCCACAGGTCCTCGCCGAAGAGCTCCTCCGAGGCGTCGAGGACCTCGATGGGGGACCACCTCACGTGGTCGAAGACGAGCTTCCCGTCCGGGCCGGGCACCCACACCGCGAGGTGGTTGCCGTCGGCGCGGTCGTTCAGCGGCGCGTCCCAGTCGACGGCCGCCACCTCGGCCCAGGTGGCGTACGAGTGGCTGTGGTTGATCTCGTCGTCGGGGATGTCCTCGGAGGCCCCCTCGGGGACGCCCCGCGCGTCGAACAGCGGACGGTCCACCTGGAGCCCGCCGCCGTACCCCCACAGGATCTCCCGCGCGTCCCGGTCGCGCACCGCCGCGCACTCCGGCAGCCAGTCGCGGACCGCCCAGCGCCCGTCCGGCCCCCGCACCTCGATCGCACCCTCGATGTCGCTTCCCATGGGCGGGAGGCTAGCCCCGCCTTCCGTACGGCCGCTCGGAATTCACGGGTCCGCAAGGGCCGCTCCATCCCGCCTCCGTAGCGTCTCGGCCCGTCCGAGACCGCTACCGAGGAGTACCGTGAGCGCCTCCGCCCTGACCGCCCTGGCCGCCGCAATCAGCGTCGTGGCCGCGGCCCCCGCCACCCCCCAGCCCGTCACCGTCACCGCCCGCGTCGAGACGCCCGTCGTGTACGACGACGAGGCCGGCGGCAACGCCGACGCGGACGACCCCGCCGTCTGGGTCGACCCGACGCGGCCCGGCCGCAGCCTCGTCATCGGCACCCTCAAGGAGGGCGGCCTCGACGTGTACGGACTCGACGGCCGTCGCGTCCAGCACATCGCCGCCCCGCCCGCCCCCGGCGAGGACGCCGCCCCCGGGCGGTTCAACAACGTCGACCTCGTCCACGGCTTCGAGCTGAACGGCCGCCCGACCGACCTGGCCGTCGTCAGCGACCGCGGCCGCGACCGGATCCGCGCCTACGCCATCGACCCGGCCGCCCTCGCCGCCGGCCGCGCCCCGCTCAGGGACGTCACCGCCGCCGACGTCACCCCCGTCTTCGCCGCGAGCGAGGCCGAGGTCGACGACCAGACCACCGCCTACGGCCTCTCCGCCTACCGCGACGGCGACGACGCCTACGTCGTCGTCTCGCAGCGCGAGCGCAGCCGGCTGCGCCTGCTCGAACTGGAGGACCGCGGCGGCCGGGTCGGCTACCGCACCGAGGACACCCTCGACCTGCCCCGCTCCTTCACCCTGCCGGACGGCACCGCCTGGCGGCCCTGCGCCGACCCCGGCGAGCTGCCGCAGGTCGAGGGCATGGCCGTCGACCAGGAGGAGCACGTCCTCTACGCCGCGCAGGAGGCCGTCGGCCTCTGGCGCGTCGAGATCGACGACGAGGAGTTCGAGCGGCCCGAACTCCTCGACCGCGTGCGTGAGTACGGCACCCCGTGGACGTACGACGAGGCCGAGGAGGAGTGCGTCCTCGACACCGCGAACGACCCCGGCTTCGGCGGCGAGCACCTGAGCGCCGACGCCGAGGGCGTCACCGTCTACCACGGCGACGACGGCACCGGCTACGTCCTCGCCTCCAGCCAGGGCGACGACACCTTCGCCGTCTACGCCCGCGAGGGCGCCAACGCCTACCTCGGCTCCTTCGCCGTCACCGACGGGCCCGCCACCGACGGCGTGCAGCACTCCGACGGCGCCACCGTGGTGAACGTGCCCGTCGGTGACGCCTTCCCCAAGGGCCTGCTCGTCACCCACGACGGCGAGGCCACCCCGGCGGACGGCGACCGCGAGGGGACGAACTTCAAGTTCACCCGCTGGGACGACGTCGCCGGGGCCTTCCCCGAGCCGCTGACCGTCGACACCGACTCCTTCGACCCGCGCGACACCGACTGACCGACCGGTCACACCACGCAGAACTCGTTGCCCTCCGGGTCCTGAAGGACCACCGCGTAGTACCCCGTCCCGTGCGGCTCGTCCATCGTGCGCAGCACGGTCGCGCCGAGCGCGGTCAGCCGGGCCGCCTCCCCATCGACCCGCGCCCGGCGCACCGCGAGGGGCACCCCGCGTCCACCGCCGACCTTCAGGTCCAGGTGGACGCGGTTCTTCCCCGTCTTCGGCTCCGGGACCTGCTGGAACCAGACCCTCGGCCCGACCCCCTCCGGGTCGACCAGGGACTCCGCCAGATCGTCGGACGGGTCGCCCAGCTCCTCCTCGGGGACGCCGGCCGCCAGCCAGTACGCCCGCCAGCTCGCGTACCCCTCCGGCGGCGGCTCCGGCACGTACCGCAGCGCCTCCGCCCAGAACGGCATCAGACGGGCCGGATCCGCGCAGTCGATCGTCAGCTGGAGGGTCAGTGCGGGGCGCGCGCCCGCGCCGCTCCCGGTGTTGCTCTCATCCATGGGGACGAGCCTCCCAGACACCACCGACAACAGAAGCTACCCATCGGTCACTTCGTGCGGGACAATCCCCACGGCGCCGCGACCAAGGGGGAAGCCACATGGCAACCGAAGCCCGCACCGAAGCACCCGTCCTCACCGGACTGCCCGTCCTCGGCTCGATGTTCGACCTCAGGAACGACTCGCTCGGCACCTTCCTGCGCGCCCGGCGCGAACACGGTGACGTCGTCCGCATCACGGCCGGCCCGCCCGGCGCCCGGGCCAACGTCTACGCCGTCTTCTCCGCCGAGGGCGCCCAGCAGGTCCTCGCCGCCGAGTCCGCCAACTTCCGCAAGGACAACGCCTTCTACCAGGAGATCCGCGAGTCCTTCGGCAACGGCCTGCTCACCAGCCAGGACGAGGACTACCTGCGCCAGCGCCGGCTCGTCCAGCCGCTCTTCACCAAGCGCCGCGTGGACGGCTACGCCGACGCCATCGCCACCGAGGTCGCCACCCTCACCGCCGACTGGGAGAAGACCGGCGCCACCACCGTCGACGTCCTCCACGAGTCGACCCGGCTCGCCCTGCGCGCCGTCGCCCGCATCCTCTTCGGCACCGACGTCGACTCCGCCGTCGAGGTCGTCGAGCGCTGCTTCCCCGGCGTCGGCTCCTACGTGCTCAGCCGCGGCTACGCCCCGGTCAAGGTCCCCCGCGACTGGCCCACCCCCGGCAACCGCCGCGCCGCCGCCCTCCACCAGGCGCTCTACGAGGAGTGCGACCGGATCATCGCCGAGCGCAAGGCCGGCGGCCGGGCCGACGAGGACGGCGACGACCTGCTGTCCCTGCTCGTCCGCGCCGAGTCCGCCGAGGACGGCGCCTTCGACGCCACCGAACTCCGCGAGCAGGTCCTCGTCTTCCTGCTCGCCGGCCACGAGACGACCGCCACCTCCATCGGCTTCGCCCTCCACCTCCTCGCCCGCCACCCCGAGGCCCAGCGGCGCGCCCACGAGGAGGTCGACCGGGTCCTCGGCGACCGCGCCCCCGGCGCGGCCGACCTCGACCGCCTGCCGTACGTCACCCGGGTCCTGAAGGAGGCCATGCGGCTCTTCCCCGCCGCGCCCGTCATCGGCCGCCGGGCCGTCGCCGCCACCACGATCGGCGGCGCCGCCATCCCGGCCGGCGCCGACGTCATCGTCGCCCCCTGGGTCACCCACCGGCACCCCGCCTACTGGGAGGACGCCGAGCGCTTCGACCCGGACCGCTTCACCCCCGAGGCGGAGGCCGCCCGCCCCCGCTACGCCTGGTTCCCCTTCGGCGGCGGCCCCCGGGCCTGCATCGGCCAGCACTTCTCGATGCTGGAGTCGGTGATCGCGCTCGCGACCATCCTCCGGCGCCACGGCTTCGAGGCCGTGGACACCGAGGTGCCGGTCGCCCCCGCGATCACCCTCCAGGCCGCCGGACCGGCCCGCTGCCGGCTCGTCCCCCGGAAGGTGTGACCCGCGCTAGTCCGCCGAACCGCGGCCGTGGAGGTGGAGCGAGCGCAGCGCCGCCTCCAGGGCGAAGCGGCGCTCGGGGTCGAGGAGCCGGTCACCGAAGTGGTTGTCGAGGTTCCGCAGCCGGTAGCGGACCGTCTGGGCGTGCACACCGAGCAGCTCGCCGACCTGCTCGGCCGGGGCCCGGGTGGAGACGTGCACCCGCAGCGTCTCGATCAGCCGCTCGCGCCGGGTGCCCGACAGGCCGTCCAGCGGGGCCAGTTCGCGCTGGGCCAGCTGGGCCGTCAGCGCCGGGTCGGAGAGCAGCCACAGGGTCGTCAGATGGTCCTCGCACGCCACCACGGGCGCGTCCGCGACGACGCCGTCGTCGACGAGCTGGAGGACCCGCCGCGCCCAGCGCAGCGAGTGGGCGGCCTGCGCCGGCGGCACGGTGAGCCCGAGGACCGCCGGGGTGCCGGCCAGGGCCGCGTCGAGCATCTCCCGGCGCTCTGCGGTCAGCGGCCCCGGCACCAGCAGATGGGGGTGCGGCAGGCTCAGGTCGGCGAGGACGTCCCGGTCGAGCCGGTCGGGCACCACCCGGGTGGCCGGCGGCCGCAGGACGACCAGGGTGCACTCGGCGGGGAGCTGCCAGGACGCCTCCCGGCACAGCTCGGCGACGGCGGCCCGGGGCAGCGGCGGCCCGGCGACGACGAGGTGGAGCAGCTTCCTGCGCAGCGCCGCCACGTCGGAGACCGCCCGGGTCCGGACGGAGACGTACCCCTCGCGGGAGAGGGACTCCAGCTCGTCCACGTACGCGAAGAGGGCGTCCGCGAAGGCGAGGATCAGGGTGGGGGAGAGGTTGTAGGTGCGCCCGATGCTCTTGGCGCGCCGCAGGGCCACGCGGGCGCCGAGCCGGTAGGCGCCCAGTAAGGAGTCCAGGGCCCGCCCCTCGTACGCCTCCACCCGGCCGAACTGGCGGAGCAGCTCGTCGCGGAGGGTGGAGCTCGTCCCGGGGGTGTCGACCCGGTCCACGAAGGCCGCCAGGGCCTGCTCGACGCCCTGGCGGATGGCGTCGCAGTGGGGGCCGTTGAAGAGGTGGGTGTACACGGGGTAGGCACGCTCGATCTCGAAGCCGATCTCCTTGACGAGACCCGGGATCTCCGGTCGCATCAGGGCGGCGAACTCTCGCGGCAGCGGATCGAGCGGCTCACCGAGCTCCGGTGACTGTGCGGTGGAGGGCATGGACCGATCCCTTGCTCTGCTACGTGACCGGTGGGGGAGCGGCGCTGCGGCGCCCGGCCGGGTTGGCGGGCGCCGCAGGAGCCATCAGGTACGTACCGATGTGGATTCGCTGAAAGCTAGGACAACTACTGTGTGCTGTACACAACTTGAGCAAGAGTCATGTACGCGATGAGGGCGTACGCGGCCGAGTCGGCCGGTTATGACTCCTGAGTGGCCGTTAGTTGACGGCCGAGTGCCAGTTGCGCGAGAAGACCTTGCCGGCGTCGGGGGCGAGGACACCGGGGGCGAACAGGCCCGTCAGGTAGGTCTGGGTGTCGTTGAGCAAGAGCTTGTTCTTCCCGGCGCCGGCGGGCAGCCCCGTCTTCAGGTTGACCGCCGCGTCGATGATCCCGAACCAGCCGAGGCCGCAGCCGGCGGCGCCCGGGACGGCGAAGCCGTCGTCGTACTGGGTGGCGCCCAGGAGGTCGAGCCGGCTCATCTCGCCCTCCTCGTTCGCGGTGCCGTCGCCGTCGAAGCGCGTGACGCCGAAGCCGGGCGCCGTGAGGTTCTTCGGGCGGAGCAGGATCGGGTTGCTCTTGGACCCGATGTAGCAGTTGTCGCCGAGGAACGGGTTCTGCAGCCGGATGCGGACCGGGATGGTCACGATCGGCTGGTCGGTGAGGACGCCCGCGATCTGGTCGAACTCGGAGGGCGTGCCGACCGACTCCATGGTGGCGGTGATCTTGTTGAGATTCGCGTCCGTCAGCTTCCGGCAGATGTCCGTGACGAACGGGATGTCGCTCGGGCACATCAGCCCCATCAGACCGCCGGGGACGGTGGCGGAGTCGGCGATGAGCGCGCCTCCGGCGGGCGCGACGACCGAGTTGGTGCCGTCGGCGTTCTGCACGACGCCGATCTGGAGGTTGGTCTTCCCGGTGGGCACCGTGGTGTTGCCGAGCTTGATGGAGCCGCTGAGGGAGTACGACACGACGCACTGCGGCGAGGTGTCGAGACCGTCCGTGGAGACCATGGCGGTGGCGTCGACGGGACACCGGGTGGACGGCGCCCAGCCGCCGTTGAGCACCGGGGCGGCGGCCGTCGCCGTGCCCATGGAGGCGAAGGCGCCGAGCGCGGTGAGCGCGGAGACGGTGGCGAGCTTGGTGCGGGCGGAGACGAGGGGCATGGCGGGGCCTTTCGGTCGGGGGCGGTGCCCGGTGGTCAGCGCTCGGGCTTGGGGACGACGAGGGGCTGGCGGTCCTCGGTGCACTGGTCCGGGGGCGGCACCTCGACGCCCACGGAGCAGGTCTGGCCCTGGATCTGCTTGACGTAGTTGTCCGGCCCCGAGATGGCGGCGGTCAGCAGCCGGTCGAGGTCCTCGCCGCCCGCGCCGCAGTCCTTGAAGGGCGGGATGGTGACGGTGCCGGTGAGGGGGCCGCCGCCGGTGAGGACGTAGCCCTCGGCGTCGGTTCCGTTGATGAGCTGACCCTTGCCCAGGAGGACGAGGTGGTCTCCGGGGTACTTCACGGGGTCGGGCTCCGGCGAGGTCAGCGGCTTCTCGGTGCGGCAGTCGGGCCCGACGTCCAGGGGGGTGCCGTTGACCTGGGCGTCGAGGACGCGCAGGACGAGCGGGGCCCTGACGTACGTCTCGGAGAGGTTGTCGGGGAAGATCAGGAGGACGTCCGAGTCGACGGTCATCGGTCCGGTCTGCTCCAGGACCAGGGTCGCCGTGGTCGGTGTGAAGCCGAAGGTGAGGAAGGTCGCCCGGAAGGGCGGGGTCTGTGCCCGCCCCTCGTAGGAGAACCTGGCCACCGACTTGGTGATCAGGTGGATCCCGTCCTCCCGGAACTCGATCTCGGGCAGGCCCTGTTCGATCAGGGTGCAGGACACCGGGATGACGTTGGCGCCGTTCAGCTTCCGCACGTTGGAGTAGCCGGTGATGTACGCCGACAGCGACATCGGCGTGGGCTTCTCGGTGATGCAGGGCGGCGCGTCCGGCCGGGGCGCCGGCGTGCCCGGTGTCTCCTCCTCCGCCGGGGCGAGCCCCCTGCCCTCCGGCCGCGGCCCCGCTCCGGGCGTCTTCGGCACGGCCGATGTCCCGCGCGTGGCTCCCGGCGCGCTCGGCGGCGGGACCGGGCGGTCCGTGGGGAGCGACGGGGCCGGCGAGGAGGGCGCCGTGTCCGAGGGGGGCGGAGTCGAGGGCGGCGGAGCCGACGGCGTACCGCCGGAGGCGCCGGCACCGACCGGGACCCGGGCGAGCACCGTACGGCCCTCCGCGTCCGGGGCGGGTGCGCAGGCCACGGACAGGGACGGGGGAGTGGTGGCCGCGCCGTCGGCCGCGCTCGGCGCGAGGTCCACGGCGAGCGCCCCGGCGGTGAGGACGAGCTCCCCCTCGGCGCCCGTGGTCAGGGACGGCACGTCGCCGCTCGTGGCGAGGACGAGGGGCCCCTCGGCGGGCACGGCGACGGGCTGGGCCGTGCCGCTCCAGGTGGTCTCCGCACGCTGCTCGTGCTGCGCCACGCCGACCGCGAGGCGCGTCTCCGCCCGTACGGCGGCGGCCCGGGGAGTCGTCAGGCCGGCGACGGCCGCGGCCGGGAGTTCGACGGTCGTGGTGACGTCGGCGGGCCGGATCTCCTCGCCCACGGAGGCCCGTTCGGGGAAGGCCGCCGTGATCCGCACCGTCGCCCGCTGCGGCCCCGAGGGCAGGGTGCAGACGTACGGCAGCGCGGCGTCGACCTCCACCGTCCCGACGGCGACGGCGGCCGCGGGCAGCAGCGGGGCGAGCGCCACGAACGCGGCGATCGTCGCACCGCGCATCCGCGCGCGGGAGGATCGGGGGGTGGGCCGGGGGCCTGGCATCTGGTGCTCCGCTCGGAGGGGGCTCAGGGGTGGGTGCCGACGATCGCCGGGCCGGTGGTGGTCCCGGCCATCGTGACCAGGTAGGTCCCCTTGAAGGTCGGCCGGGAGCCGACGGGGACGAACATGCCGCAGCCGGCCGCCGAGACGACGGTGAGTTCGTCGGCGAGGCTGTCGACGGCGAAGCCGCTCGTCGCGTTGGTGTACGTGCTCGACGCCTTGCCGGTGACGCGGAAGACGCAGGCCCCCACGGTCACCTTGAGGTCGACGCCGCCGGCGTACCCCCGGGTGACGCCGGCGCTGTGGTCCTGGGCCAGCACGGGCAGCGGGGTGACCGGGGTGACGGTCATGGGCCCCAGGGGGGTGGTGCAGGGCGCGCCGGGGGCGCCGAAGGCCAGGGTGCTGATGACGGCGACGGGCGCGGGGTTGCCGGTGGCGTTCTGCACCCGGCCGGAGGCGGTGGACCGACTGCACGGCAGGGCGAGGCCGTTGACGCCGAGGACGACGTTCCCGCTGTGCGCGGTGAAGTCGCCGGACGGGGTCACCGTCCAGACGGTCGACGGCGCCGCAGTGGCCGGCGGCACGGCGAGGACACACGCTGCCGCGGCCGTCGCGACCGCGGCGGCTCTTCCGGGCGGCTTCTTCATGGTGTGGGTCTCCTCGGGGCGGGGTGCGGACAGGCCCGCGTCCGCCCGGCCGGGGGCCGGCCGGACGGACGCGGAGTCCCGGTGCCTTACGGGTTGGAGCCGACGATCGTCGGGATCGCCGTACCCGCCTTGAAGAGGTACGTGCCCTTGAAGGTCGGCTTCGCGCCGACCGGGACGGCCGCGCCGCAGCCGGTCGACGAGACGACGGTGAGCTCGCCCGCGAGGCTGTTGACGGCGAGGGCGCCCGTCGAGTTGGTGTACGTGCTGGACGCCTTGCCCGTGACGCGGAAGACGCAGGCGCCGACGGTCACCTTGGCGTCGACGTTGCCGACGTAGCCCTTGGTGACGCCGGTCGCGGCGGTGTAGTCCTGCGCGACGATCGTCCAGGGGGTGGTCGGGACCGTGGTCACCGGGCCCAGGACGCTGGTGCAGGGCGCGCCGGTGGCGCCGAAGGCGATGGAGGTGATCTGGCCGACGGTGGCAGGGTTGCCGGTGGTGCTGGCGCCCGTGCCCGCGCCGTTCGACTTCGTACACGTCATGGCGATGCCGTTGACGCTGAGGACGATGTTCCCGCTGTTGACGGCGGTGATGCTGGCCGGGTTGGGGCTGACGGTCCAGACCGTCGAGGGCACCGCGGTGGCGGGGCTGACGGCGAGGGCGAACGCGGCCGACGCGGCTCCCGCGACCACGGCGATGTTTCTGATCGACTTCTTCATGACTCTGGGACTCTCCTTGGGGATTGACCGGCAGAGGGTGCTTCGTGGGGGTGCTGCGGTGGGTGCAGAGAGGCCGGCGGCCCGACGCTTTCCCTGCCGCGAAACGAGACGTTACTTGCGGGAAACTTAGCCGAACAATGGCGCGAACCATGATTCTTTGAACTTGTTGTATTGCCTGTCAAGAGGGTGAGCGATGGCGGGAATATGCTTGGTTCCGGAGTGCGCAATGTCGACAATTCTGATCGATCATGCGAGGTCGGAAGTGCTTCTTGGGGGTTCGTCGCGCACATTCCTCCGGCCGGTGACAAAGAGGCGCCCCGAATTGTCTCCCGCCTGATAAAACGGCCCCCGTGGCGGCCTGTTCCGCGAAAACTCCGGATCCGGTATTGCCCCGTGAGGTTACTCGGCCGTAGCGTTCCCGGGAGCCGACGCCCAGTCGCAGGTCGGCGCCCCCATCTGTCGCCCAGGAGACAAGAAAGACAGGCTTGTTTGTCTTCGTGGTGACAAACGCGGAAGCGGATCAATGAGTTTGCGCCACAGCTATTGTCCGGGTGATCCGGAACGGCCTACCGTGCGCCCGCGGCGCACGCGTCACGCACGCCTGCTGGAGGTGGGATGGGAATCGAAGTAGCCGTTGAGGGGCTCACCATGTCCTTCGGCAAGCAGAACATCTGGCAGGACGTTTCGCTGACGTTGCCGGCCGGAGAGGTCAGCGTCATGCTCGGCCCTTCCGGAACCGGGAAGACGGTCTTCCTGAAATCGCTCATCGGACTGCTCAAACCCCAGCGGGGCCGGGTCCTCATCAACGGCGTCGACATGGTCGGCGGCCGGGAACGGGACATCTACGAGACCCGCAAGCTCTTCGGCCTCATGTTCCAGGACGGCGCCCTCTTCGGCTCCATGACGCTCTTCGACAACATCGCCTTCCCGCTGCGCGAGCACACCCGCAAGCGGGAGTCCGAGATCCGGCGCATCGTCATGGAACGGATCGAACTCGTGGGCCTGCTCGGCGCCGAGGGCAAACTGCCGGGCGAGATCAGCGGCGGCATGCGCAAGCGCGCCGGCCTCGCCCGCGCGCTCGTCCTCGACCCCCAGATCGTGCTCTGCGACGAACCCGACTCCGGCCTGGACCCGGTGCGCACCGCGTACCTCTCCCAGCTCCTGATCGACCTCAACGCGCGCATCGACGCCACGATGCTGATCGTCACCCACAACCTCGACATCGCCGCCACCGTCCCCGACAACATGGGGATGTTCTTCCGGCGGAACCTGGTCACCTTCGGACCGCGCGAAGTCCTCCTCACCAGCGACGAACCGGTCGTCACCCAGTTCCTCGCCGGCCGCCGCGAGGGCCCCATCGGCATGTCCGAGGAGAAGGACGCCGCCGCCCTCGCCGCCGAGGCCGACAGCGCCGCGGCACGCCCCGACGGGCCCCGCGTCATCGTCCCGCAGCTGGAGCCCTCGCCGGGACTGCCCCCGCGCGCCGCCGTCGTACGCCGCCGCGAGCGCGTCCTCGGCATGCTGGACACCCTGCCGCCCGCCGCCCGCGCCGCCATCGAGGACACCTACGCCCGACAGGCCGCCGAGCGGGCCGTGCCGGCGCCGTCCCCCGGGGGCGGCGCGTGATCGGCGGGGCGCTGCGGCAGACCGGCCGCCTCTTCGCGCTCGCCGCCGAGGTGACCCGCGCCGTCTTCCGCAGGCCCTTCCAGTTCCGGGAGTTCATCGAGCAGTTCTGGTTCGTGGCGAGCGTCACGATCCTGCCGGCCGCGCTCGTCTCCATCCCGTTCGGCGCCGTGATCGCCCTTCAGGTCGGCTCGCTCACCCAGCAGCTGGGCGCCCAGTCCTTCACCGGCGGCGCCTCCGTCCTCGCCGTCATCCAGCAGGCCAGCCCGCTCATCGTCGCCCTCCTCATCGCCGGCGCGGCGGGCTCCGCGATCTGCGCCGACCTCGGCTCCCGGAAGATCCGCGAGGAGCTCGACGCGATGGAGGTCATGGGCGTCTCGCCGGTCCAGCGGCTCGTCGTCCCGCGCGTCCTCGCCACCATGGCCGTCGCCGTCCTCCTCAACGGCATGGTCTCCGTCGTCGGCACCCTCGGCGGCTACTTCTTCAACATCGTCCTCCAGGGCGGCACCCCCGGCGCGTACCTCGCCAGCTTCTCCGCCCTCGCCCAGCTGCCCGACCTGTACATCAGCGAACTCAAGGCGCTGATCTTCGGGTTCATCGCCGGCATCGTCGCCGCCTACCGGGGACTCAACCCGCGCGGCGGCCCCAAGGGCGTCGGCGACGCCGTCAACCAGGCCGTCGTCATCACCTTCCTGCTGCTGTTCTTCGTGAACATGGTGCTGACGGGCATCTACCTCCAGATCGTCCCGCCGAAGGGAGGCTGACGGTGGCCGCCCCGCTCGGCTGGCTCGACCGCTCAGGCGACCAGCTCCTCTTCTACGCCAGGGCCCTGCTCTGGGTCCCCCGGACCCTGCGCCGCTACCTCAAGGAGGTGCAGCGGCTGCTCGCCGAGGTCGCCTTCGGCTCCGGCGGACTCGGCGTCGTCGGCGGCACCATCGGCGTGATGGTCGCCATGACCCTCTTCACCGGGACCGTCGTCGGACTCCAGGGCCACGCCGCCCTCGAACAGATCGGCACCGCCGCCTTCACCGGCTTCGTCTCCGCCTACTTCAACACCCGCGAGATCGCCCCGCTCGTCGCCGGCCTCGCCCTCTCCGCGACCGTCGGCGCCGGCTTCACCGCCCAGCTCGGCGCCATGCGCATCAACGAGGAGGTCGACGCCCTCGAAGGCATGGGCGTCCGCTCCATGCCCTACCTGGTCACCACCCGGATCATCGCGGGCGTCGTCGCCATCGTCCCGCTGTACGCGGTCGGCCTGCTCTCCTCCTACCTGGCCTCCCGGACCGTCACGGTCCTCTTCAACGGCCAGTCCCAGGGCACGTACGACCACTACTTCAACCTGTTCCTGTCCCCGACCGACGTCCTGCTCTCCATGCTCAAAGTGCTGATCTTCAGCGTGATGGTGATCCTCGCCCACTGCTACTACGGCTTCCGCGCCTCCGGCGGCCCCGCCGGCGTCGGCATCGCCGTCGGCCGCTCCGTGCGCAACGCCATCGTGCTGATCAGCGTCACCGACTTCTTCCTGTCGCTGGCCCTCTGGGGCGCGACCACGACCGTGAAGGTGGCGGGGTGAGATGAACGCTCCACGAGGCCAGACCCTGCGCCGCCGCTCCGCCGGCGTCGTCTTCCTGCTGGTCCCCGCCCTGCTCGCGTGGCTGGCGGTCGCCGTCTACGACAAGAAGTTCACCGACTCCGACCCGGTCACCGTCGAGACCGGCAGCGTCGGCAACGAGATGCACCTCGGCGCCGAGGTGAAGCTCCGCGGCGTCGTCGTCGGCGAGGTCCGCGCCATCGACGCCACCGACACCGGCGCCCGGCTCACCCTCGCCATGCGCCCCGGCGCCCTCGGCCACGTCCCCTCCGACGTCCGCGCCCAGATGCTGCCGACCACCCTCTTCGGCGAGCGGTTCGTCGCCCTCGTTCCGCCCGCGAACCCCTCGCCGGAGCCCCTCGGCCCCGGCGACGTCATCCCCGAGGACCGCTCCGGCAACGCCATCGAACTCCAGCAGGTCCTCGACGACCTGCTGCCCCTGCTCACCGCCGTCCAGCCACAGAAGCTCTCCGCCACCCTGTCGGCCGTCTCCCAGGCGCTCGAAGGCCGCGGCGAGAAGCTCGGCGACACCCTCGCCCGGCTCGACGCCCACCTGAAGAAGTTCAACCCCCAGCTGCCCGCCCTCACCCGGGACCTCAAGGAACTCGTGAAGGTCAGCCACCTCTACGCGGACGCCGCCCCGGACATCCTCACCGCGCTCACCGACTTCACCACCACCAGCGGCACCCTCGCCGAGCAGGAGGCCGCGCTCTCCGGCACCCTCGGCGCCACCACCCGCACCGCCCAGGACCTCACCGCCTTCCTGCGGAAGAACAAGGACACCGTCATCCGGCTCAGCGCGAAGAGCCGGCCCACCCTGGAGCTGCTCTCCGAGTACGCCTCGTCCTTCCCCTGCACCCTGGGCACCCTCGCCCGGTTCGTCCCCGCCATGGACAAGGCGCTCGGCAAGGGCACCGGCAGGCCGGGACTGCACGTGAACGTCACCGCCGTCCCCTCCCGGGGCGCGTACGTCCCCGGCCGCGACACCCCCCGCTACGACTCCGGCGGCGGCCCCCGCTGCCACCCCGTGCCCTACCTCGGCGTCCCCGTCGCCCCCGCCGCCCGCGCCTCCGCGGCCGCCGACCAGGACCTCGGCCCCGCCAACTCCCCGCAGGAGAACGACCTCGTCACCGAACTCCTCGCCCCCACCGCCGGCAAGCACCCCGGCGACCTGCCGGAGTGGAGCAGCCTGCTCGCCGGCCCGGCCTTCCGCGGAACGGAGGTGACCCTGCGATGAAGGCGAAGGAAGCGGCATACTCACGCCGCCGCGGACTCACCGGCACCGTCCTCAAGTCCCTGGCGTTCGTCCTGGTCACGGCGGTGGCCACCACCGTCCTCGGCTTCAGCATCGCCGACACCGGCGTCGGCTCCGCCACCCACGCGTACAAGGCGCTCTTCACCGACGTCACCGGCCTCGTCGCCGGCGACTCGGTGCGCGTCGCCGGCGTGAAGGTCGGCGAGGTCACCGACGTCCGCGTCGTCGACCGGCGCCTCGCCCAGGTCACCTTCGAGGTCCGCGAGGACCGCCCGCTGCCCCGCTCCGCCACGGCCGGCATCAAGTACCTCGACATGGTCGGCCAGCGGTACGTCTCCCTCGGCCGCGGCAGCGGCGACCTCACCGGCACCCTCGCCGACGGCGACACCATCCCGCTCGACCGCACCACCCCCGCCCTCGACCTCACCCTGCTCTTCAACGGCTTCAAGCCGCTCTTCGAGGGCCTCTCGCCCGCCGACGTCAACGACCTCGCCGGCTCGCTCGTCCAGGTCCTCCAGGGCGAGAGCGGCACCGTCGACAGCCTGCTGCGCCACATCGGCTCCCTCAGCACCACGGTGGCCGCCAAGGACAAGGTCGTCGGCGAGGTCGTCACCCACCTCAACACCGTCCTCACCACCCTCAACGACCGCGAGGCCGGCTTCGAGGACCTCGTCGTCACCCTCCAGAAGCTCGTCACCGGCTTCAACACCGACCGCAAACCCCTCGGCGAGGCCGTCCAGGCCATGGGCGACCTCACCACCACGACCGCCGGACTCCTCCACGACGGGCGCGCCCCGCTCAAGAAGGACATCCGCGAACTCGGCAGGCTCTCCACCACCCTCGGCGACCACACCCCGAGCATCGAGCGGTTCCTGGCCCGCACCCCCGGCAAGCTGACGGCCCTGGCCCGCCTCTCCTCCTACGGCTCCTGGTTCAACCTCTACCTCTGCGAGGCGCGCGTGAGCGGCGTCACCACCTCCGACGGCGCCAAGCCGCCCACCGGCATCGCCGTCACCGAACCGAGGTGCCGCGGATGAGCCTCTTCGGCCGGATCAAGCCGGTGAAGGAACGCAACCCCCTCGCGGTCGCCGTCGTCGGACTCGTCCTCCTCGGCCTCCTCGCCGCCCTCGCCTACCACGCCGACCGGCTGCCCTTCGCCGGCCGCGACACCACCTACAGCGCCGACTTCTCCGAAGCCGCCGGGCTCGACGCCGGCGACGAGGTCCGCGTCGCCGGCGTCAAGGTCGGCGAGGTCACCGGCGTCACCCTCGACGGCCCCAAGGTCAAGGTCACCTTCGAGGCCGGCGACACCTGGATCGGCGACCGGTCCACCGCCGCCATCGCGATCAAGACCCTCCTCGGCGAGAAGTACCTCGCCCTCGACCCGCTCGGCTCCGCCCGCCAGGACCCCGGGACCCGCATCCCGCTCTCCCGCACCACCTCCCCGTACGACGTCACCCAGGCGTTCCAGGACCTCAGCGGCACCATCGACGACATCGACACCGGGAAGCTCGCCGAGAGCTTCCGCACCATCTCCGACACCTTCAAGGACTCGCCGCCGCACGTGCGCAGCGCCGCCGACGGCCTCTCCCGCCTGTCGCTGACCGTCTCCAAGCGGGACACCGAACTCGCCCGCCTCCTGAAGAACAGCGCCGCCTTCACCCAGACCCTCAAGGACAAGAAGTCCAGCTTCGAGGTGCTCCTGGAGGACGGCGGCTCCCTCCTCGGCGAGCTCCAGAAGCGCCGCGACGCCATCCGCGCCCTGCTCAAGGGCAGCCGCGCCCTCGGCACCGAACTCGGCGGCCTCGTCGGCGACAACGACCGACAGCTCGGCCCCACCCTCAAGGCCCTCGGCCGGGTCACCGACGTCCTGGAAAGGAACAGCGGACAGCTCGACAAGACGCTCGCGCTGGTCGGCCCCTATTACCGGCTCGTCGGCAACACCCTCGGCAACGGCCGCTGGTTCGACAGCTACCTGTGCGGCGTGGTGCCCCGGAACTACCTGCCCGAGGGCTCGCAGCCCACGACCGGATGCATGCCGCCCAAGCGGCAGGCCACGGCGAAGGGGAACGGCACACGATGAGCAGCACCAGGAAACCCCTCGTCGCCGGGCTCGCCCTCGCGGTCCTCGCCGCCTGCGGCCTCGTCACCGTCCGCGCCCTCGACGACGACGGCATCCGCGTCACCGCCTGGTTCGACCGGGCGATCGGCATCTACGCCGGCTCCGACCTGCGCGTCCTCGGCGTCCGCGTCGGCGAGGTCGAGTCCGTCGAACCCCAGGGCACCCGGGTCCGTGTCGCCCTCCGCCTCGACGAAGGCGTCCGCGTCCCCGCCGGCGCCCGCGCCCTCGTCGTCGCCCCCAGCATCGTCGCCGACCGGTACGTCCAGCTGAGCCCCGCCTACAGCGGCGGCCCCGCCCTCGACGACGGCGCCGAACTCCCCGCCTCCCGCAACCGCGTCCCCGTCGAGATCGACCAGCTGTACGCCTCGATCACCGACATCGGCGAGGCGCTCGGCCCGAACGGCGCCAACTCCGCCGGAGCCCTCACCGAACTCCTCGACACCGGCGCGAAGAACCTCAAGGGCAACGGCGCCGCCATCGGCACCTCCATCGACCGCTTCGGCAAGGCCGCCAAGACCCTCGACGGCAGCAGCGACGACCTCTTCGCGAGCCTCGGCCAGCTCCAGACCTTCACCACCATGCTCAAGGAGAAGGACACCGAGGTCCGCACCGCCCAGGAACGCCTCGACGAGGTCGTCGGCTACTTCGCCGAGAACAAGGACGACCTCGCCGGCGCCCTCGAAGAACTCGGCAAGGCCCTCGCCCGGGTGAAGACCTTCATCAAGGACAACCGCGGCGAACTCAAGAAGAACGTCGACCGGCTCGTCCCCCTCACCCGGACCCTCGTCGACCAGCGCGCCTCCCTCGCCGAGGCCCTCGACGTCGCCCCGCTCGCCGCCGGCAACCTCGTCAACGCCTACGACCCGTCCACCCGCACCATCGACGGCCGCGCCAACCTCAACGAGATCAGCATGGGCGGACCGCTGCTCCCGCTGCCCGTCACCGGAGCCTCCGCCGGCGGTGCCACACCCACCACCCCCGCAGAGGAGGACCGGTGAGACGCCCCCGCCTGCCCTCGGCCAGGGCCGCGGGCGCCGGAGCCGCCGGCGCGGTCGCCGTCGGCCTCGGCCTGGCCCTGGCCCTCGGCGCGCTCCCCACGCCGTCCGTACGCTTCGACGGCATCCAGGACCTGCCGCTGCCCGGCGGCGCCGACCTCGGCGACCACCCCTACACGGTCACCGCCGAGATCGCCGACGTCCTCAGCCTGGTGCCGCAGTCCGCGGTCAAGGTCAACGACGTCGCCGTCGGCCGCGTCACCGCCATCGAACTGGACCCCGGCACCTGGACCGCCCGCGTCACCCTGAAGATCAACGGCGACGTCCGGCTGCCCGCCGACGCCGGCGCCCGCGTCGAACAGTCCAGCCTCCTCGGCGAGAAGTACGTCCAGCTGGTCGCCCCGGCCACGGCCGCGCCACGCGGCGGGACGCGGCCGGCCGCCGCCCGCCGGGAGACCGGCGCCCGGCTCGCCGACGGCAGCGTCATCCCGCTCTCCCGCACCGGCCGCAACACCGAGGTCGAGGAGGTGTTCGGCGCCCTCTCCCTCCTGCTCAACGGCGGCGGCGTCAACCAGCTCAAGACCATCACCCGCGAACTGAACGCGGCCCTCGGCGGACGCGAACCCCAGGTCCGCTCGATGCTCAGGCGCGTCGACACCCTGGTCACCACCCTCGACGCGCACCGCGGCGACATCACCCGCGCCCTCGACGGCCTCAACCGGCTCTCCACCACCCTCGCCGGCCGCAAGAAGGACGTCGACACGATCCTCACCGACCTCTCGCCCGGACTGAAGACCCTGGAGAACCAGCGGGGTTCCCTCCTCACCATGCTCCGCGCCCTGGACACCCTCTCCGGAGTCGCCGTCTCCACCGTCGAGGCGAGCAAGAAGGACATGATCGCCGACCTCAAGGCCCTCGCCCCCACCCTGACGGCCCTCGCCGACGCGGGCGCCGACCTCCCCGACTCGCTCCAGGTCCTGCTCACGTACCCCTTCACCGACGAGGTCATGAAGGGCGTCAAGGGCGACTACCTCAACACCTACCTCCACCTCGCCGCCGCCCCCGGCACCGAGGTGATCCCGCCCCTCGTCCCGAAGGCCGACCCGACGCCCACCCCGACCCCCACGCCGACCGACCCCCTGCCCCTGCCGGCGCTCACGCCGAGCGAACCGAACGACGGAGGCGAACGCCGGTGATCACCCGTGCCGTACGGCTGAAGAACCTCGCCTTCCTCGTCATCGCCGTCACCGTCCTCGCCTTCGTCGGCGTCCGCTACGCCGACCTCGGCCACTACGCCGGAGTCGCCGACCACTACACCGTCCGGGTCCATCTCGCCCGCACCGGCGGCCTGTTCACCCACTCCGACGTCACCTACCGGGGCGTCTCCGTCGGCCGCGTCGGCGCCCTCGACCTCACCGCCGACGGCGTCGTCGCCGAGCTCCGCATCAAGAAGTCGGCACCCCGGATCCCCGCCGACGCCCGGGCGGTCGTCGCCGGGCTCTCCGCCGTCGGCGAGCAGTACATCGACCTGCGCCCCGAGAGCGACGGCGGCCCCTTCCTCGCCGACGGCGCCCGCATCGAACAGTCCGACACCCAGGTCCCCGCCCCCGTCACCTCCGTCCTCACCAGCATGGACGCGCTCACCCGCTCCGTCCCCCTGGACTCGCTGCGCACGGTCGTCGACGAACTCGGCAAGGCCTTCGAGGGCCACGGCGACGACCTCCAGGTCCTCCTCGACAGCGGCAGCGCCTTCGTCCAGGCCGCCGACCGCTCCCTGCCGGCCACCACCCGCCTCATCCGGGACGGCGAGGTCGTGCTGCGCACCCAGGCCGACGAGAGCCGCGCCATCCGGGACTTCGCCTCCGGCGCCCGCGAACTCGCCGCCACCCTCAAGGGCTCCGACGCCGACCTGCGCCGGCTCCTCACCGTCACCCCCGAGGCGGCCGGCCAGGTCAGCGGTCTCCTCGACGACCTCGACCCGAGCCTGAGCGTCGTCCTCGCCAACCTCCTCACCACCTCCGAACTCGCCCTCACCCGGCAGCGCGGCATCGAGGAACTCCTCGTCACCTACCCGGCGGCCGTCTCCGCCGGAGCCACCGCCGTCGAGGGCGGCCGCCTGAACATCGGCCTCGCCGTCACCTTCTTCAAGCCGCTGCCCTGCACCTCCGGATACGGCGGTACGCGCTACCGCAACGGCCTGGACCTCGGCACCGCGCCCGCCCTCAACACCGGCGCCGCCTGCACCAGCCCCGCCGGCTCCGGGACCAACGTCCGCGGCTCCGCCCACGCGCCCAAGGGCGACGCCGCCCCCGCCCCGGCCCGCGCCCCCGGCTCCCTGAACCCGCTTCCGGACCGGACCGCCGGCGCCGAGCGGCCCCTGCCCGGCGCGCTGGCCCTGCCGGGCCGGAGCGACGGCCCGACCGACCTGGCCGGACTCCTCGGCATCGCGCCCGGGAGCGCCCGATGAGGAGGGGCCGGCTCCTCTCCGCCGGCGCCCTCACCGTCGCCCTGGGCTTCTGCGCCACCGGCGCCTGGACCTACACCCAGGCCCGCACCGACCAGGAACTCGCCTTCGGCCGGGAACGGGACACCGCCCTCGCCGAGGGCCGGCAGCGCCTCACCGTCCTCACCACCCTCGACGCCTCCACCCGCGAGCGCGCCGCGGCGGGCATCGAGGCCTGGCGCGACGCCTCCACCGGCCCCCTCCGCACCGAGCTCGCCCGCACCGAGCCCGCGGTGGGCCCCTCGGCCCGCGCCACCGTCACCGAGGCCGCCCTCACCGCACTCGACACCCGCGCCGGCACGGCGAAGCTGATCGCGACCGTACAGGTCGAGGTCACCCCCCGAGGGGGCGCCGCCACCACGGACCGCAAGCGCCTGGAGGCCGTCCTGACCCGCACCGGCGAGACCACCTGGCGGGTGTCGGCGCTCAGCGCGGTGCCCGTCGCCGGAACCGAGGAGGCCGGCCCCGAATGACAGCGACCCAGACGGCCCCGGAGACGGAACCCGCCGACACCGGGGAAGGCGGCCCCGAGCCCCGAGCCCCCCGGTGGCGCACGGCGGCCCTGGTCACCGCCCTGATCGCGCTCCTCCTCGGCGGCGGCGCCTTCTTCCACGGCGCCCACCAGCTCCGGACCACCCCCTCGGCCAGGAACCAGGCCCTCACCGACACCGCCGCCACCACCCGCGTCGGCGGCGACGTCGCCGAGGGCCTCGCCCGGATCTTCTCCTACACGCCGACCAGCGCCGACGCCGCCGAACGCAACGCCGGCACCGTCCTCGCCGGCCGCGCCGCCCGCCAGTACACCGAGCTCTTCGTCCAGGTCCGCGAGAGCCTCGTCGAGCAGCGCGTCACCCTCTCCACCCAGGCCGTCCGCACCGGCGTGATCGAACTCGACGGGGACGGCGCCCGCCTCCTCGTCTTCCTCGACCAGGTCTCCCGGCGGGACGAGGGCGCCGCGACCACCGCGGCCGCCCAGCTCACCGTCACCGCCCGGTTCCAGGACGACCGCTGGGTCATCACCGACATCAGGACCCGCTGACGATGAGCGGGAGACGGGAGCACCCCATGACACGCGCCGTCCGCACCCGGACCGGCGCCCGGCCCGCCCTGGCCGCGGCCCTCGTCCTCACCCTCCTCGCCGGCGGCTTCGCGGCCTGGACCGGCCAGGCCTGGTACGCCGCCGCCCACGACGACTCCGCCGCCTACGCCGCCGAGCGCGACCGGGCGCTCGCCGCGGGGGAGCAGGCCGTGCAGAACCTCAACACCCTCGACCACCGGCAGACCGACCGCGGGCTCGACCTCTGGGAGTCGTCCACGACCGGCGAACTCCACCGGCAACTCGTCGACGGGCGCGAGGAGTTCGAGGGGCAGGTGAAGGCGGCGAAGACGGTGACGACGGCCCGGGTGCTCGCCGGCGCCGTCACGGAGCTCGACGACCGCGCCGGACGCGCCCGGCTGCTCGTCGCCCTGCGCGTCACCGTCACCACGCCCGACCGCAAGAGCACCGACAAGGACAGCCGCATGCTGGGCGAACTCACCCGCACCGACGGGCAGTGGAAGCTCAGCGGTCTGGGGCAGGCCCCCGTCGGCGGCACGGCGACCGGCTGACCCACCGGGCCCGCCCCTACGACGTAAGGACACCGCACCATGCCGACGCCCCGCCACCACCTCAACCGCGAGCGCCGCCGCCAGGCCCGCGCAGACCAGCCGGGCCCCGACCCCAAGGGCCCCGTGGGCCTCCTGACCGAGCCCGCACCGGCGACGCGACGGCGAACGGCGGCGAAGCCCGTACAAGAAGAGAAGGAGACACGGGAGGCCAGGCCGCGGCACCGCGTCCCCCTCCTCGTCCTCTGCGCCCTGACGCTCCTGCTCGGCGGCTTCGCCGGATGGGCGCACGGCAGGGCGGGCGAGCTGCGCGACGACCCGGCCCGGGCGAACACCGCCCTCACCGACCCGGCGCGGACCAGCGAGATCAAGGGACGGACGGCCGAGGCCGTCGCCGCCCTCTTCTCCTACGACCACACCGACGCGGCCGCCTTCGACCGGGCGGCGAAGGCCTTCCTCACCGGCAAGGCCGTCGAGCAGCACCGGACCCTCTTCGCTGGGGTGCTCGCGCAGGCCGCCGAGCGGAAGTCGGTGATCACCACGACCGTCACCGACAGCGCGGTCGAGCGGATCGACGGCGACCGCGCCCGCGTCCTCGTCTACGCCGACCAGAGCAGCGTCAGCACGGCCGGAACGCCGCAGACGAAGACGAAGACGAAGCCGGCCGCCCAGGACCAGGGCGTCTACGCGGGCGCGATGTTCGCCGTGGACGTCGTCCTGCGCGACGGGAGCTGGCTGGTCGAGGGCATCGACACCTTCGGCCGCTGAGCGGCTCAGTCCTCCAGGGTCGCGACGAGGACGGTCGCGTACCGCTCCTCGCAGGTCTCGAACCGGGGCGTCAGACCGTGCGCGGCGACGGCCTCGGCCGCCGCCCCGGTCTGCCGCTCGCTCGTCTCGACGAAGAGCCGCCCGCCCGGCGCCAGCCATTCCGGTGCCCCGGCGGCCACCCGGCGCAGCACGTCGAGCCCGTCGGCGCCGCCGTCGAGCGCGACGAGCGGCTCGTGCTCGCGCGCCTCGGGCGGCAGCAGCCCGACCTCCTCGGTCGGCACGTACGGCACGTTGGCCACCAGGATCTCCACCCGGCCGCGCAGTTCGTCCGGGAGCGGCGCGAAGAGGTCGCCCTCGTGGACCCGGCCGCCGCGCGGCTCGACGTTCCCGCGGGCGCAGCGCACGGCGGCGGGCTCGATGTCCGCGGCGTGCACGCGGGCGCCGGGGACGGCCGAGAGCAGCACCGCGCCGGCGGCGCCGGAGCCGCAGCACAGGTCGACGCAGAGCGCGCCGGGAGCGGCGAGCGCGACGGCCCGTTCGACGAGGAACTCGGTGCGGCGCCGGGGCACGAAGACGCCGGGGGCGACGGAGATCCGCAGCCCGCCGAACTCGGCCCAGCCGACGACGTGTTCCAGCGGGTGGCCGAGGGCACGCCGCTCGACGAGCACGTCGAGTTCGGCGGTGTCACGGGCGGCGGAGAAGAGGAGTTCCGCCTCGTCCTCGGCGAAGACGCACCCCGCGGCGCGGAGCCGGGCGACGGTGGCGGAGACGAGGGAGACGGTGGGGTCGAGCGACATGAGAGACCTTCCGGGAAGCCGTGCGGAGGCTCCCGCGGCCGCTACGACCGAGCCGGTGGTACGGCCGCCGAGGGGGAGCTTCCTGCCTGCGTGGTGCGGATCGAACCCACCTCCTCCGGTTGCCGTGTGCAGAGCCCGATGATCATACCCCAGGGGCCGCGCCGGGCAGCGGCCCGGCGCGGCCCCTGGGCGCGGGCTCAGACGAGGAGCGCCTCGATGGCCGCGACGACCTCGGGGGCCTCCGGCTCGGTGCGCGGACGGAAACGGGTCACGGCGCCGTCGGCGGAGATCAGGAACTTCTCGAAGTTCCACTGCACGTCACCGGCCTCGCCGGCGCCGTCGGCGACCTGCGTCAGCTCGGTGTACAGCGGGTGCCGGCCGTCGCCGTTGACCTCGGTCTTCTCCAGGAGCGGGAAGGTCACGCCGTACGTCGTCGAGCAGAAGGACCGGATCTCCTCCGCCGAGCCCGGCTCCTGCCCGAGGAACTGGTTGCAGGGCACGCCGACGACGGTGAGGCCGCGCTCGCCGTACGTCTTCTGCAGCCGCTCCAGGCCCTCGTACTGCGGGGTGAGACCGCACTTGGACGCCACGTTCACGACCAGCACGGCCTTGTCCCGGTAGTCGGCCAGGGAGACCGGTTCGCCGGCCAGGTTCTTCAGCGGGATGTCGTACAGACTCATGGGGGAGCTCCTCGTCGAGACTAGGGTGAGATGACAACATGAGTGAAGAACCGCTGGCAATCGCGGTCGATTCCGCGACCGGCGCGTCGCGGCGCCCGGTCCGCTGCCGCCTCTGCGGCCGCCCGCTGACCGGCGCCGACTCCCGCCGCACCGGCCTCGGCCCCACCTGCGACGCCAAGCTCCACCCGCCGGCCCCCGACATCCGCACCCGCCGCCACGAGGTCGACCAGGACCCGCTGCCGGGCCTGGACCCCTAGTCGGCCCCGGCGACCAGCTCCGAGTAGGCGGGCCACCGCTCCTCCTCGCCGAGCGCCAGCAGCGCGACCTTGCGGGCGAGCAGCGGATCGGGGTGGCCGGCGAGCCGGGCGGGGGCGTGCTCGACGAGCCAGGCCTGGAGCTCGGGCAAGTCGTCCGTCATCGCCCACGGCATGATCCAGAGGTCGTCGTTGAGCAGGTCGTAGATCCGGTCGGCGAGCCATGCCGCGAGGTGCCGGTCCTCCGTCCCGCCCCTCGGCGCGGCCGCCCAGACGTCCTGCACGGGCGCGAGGGAGCCGTGCATGTCCACGCACAGCTCCCACACCGCCCCCACCCCGTACGGGGGCTCGGGGTCGGCGAGCGTCTCCCGCCACCACACGTCGAGGAACTCCGCGATGGCCCCGGCCTGCTCGGGCGGCCACTCCTGCCACCGCACCCGGCCGAGACCGGTGGGGGCGTACCCCATGCCGGAGAACCGGCCGTCCGCGAGACAGCGGAGGAACTCCGGCAGCACCCGCCGCACCACCGCCGGGTGGTCGTCGAAGTGTCCGGGCTCCTTGTGGAAGAACTGGCGTGCCAGGTCGTCGCCCAGCGGTGCCCGGGGCATCGCGAGGAGCGCCAGCTCCTCGGCCCCGTAGCAGTGGAGGCATCCGTCGGCGGGAGCGGTCATGCCGCCGAAGACGGCGTCGACGCGGCGGAGGGCGGCGGTCAGCGCGGGAGAGGCCACGGTGTGGTCCTGACGGGACTCCGCCCGGGCGGGCCCGGCGAAGATCGCGACGATACCAGCCGGCAAAAGCGGTGGGCAGGGATTTCACGGTCCGTCAGGGTGGGCCGCGATGAGACCGAAACCCGAGCCAGCCGAGCGACCGGAGTCCTGAACCATGTCCACCCTGCGCGTCACCGCCGAAGTCCTCACCGTCCATCCCCACCCCAACGCCGACGCCCTCGAACTGGCCCAGGTCGGCCTCTACCGCGCCGTCGTCGCCAAGGGCGCCTACCGGACCGGCGACACCGCCGTCTACATCCCGGAGCAGGCCGTGCTGCCCGCCGCGCTCGTCGACGAGCTGGGGCTGACCGGACGGCTCGCCGGGAAGGCCTCGGACCGGGTGAAGGCGGTACGGCTGCGCGGGGAGCTGTCGCAGGGGATCGTCTGCCGGCCGGGCGCGCTCGCCGGGGTCGACCTGGACCGGGCCGCCGCCGACGGCACCGACTTCGCGGAGGCGCTCGGGATCACCAAGTGGGTGCCGCCGGTCCCGCCGACCATGAGCGGCGACGTGGAGGCGGCGCCCGAGCTGCTGCCGTGGGTCGACATCGAGAACCTGCACCGCTATCCCGGCATCTTCGAGCCCGGCGAGGCGGTCGTCCTCACCGAGAAGATCCACGGCACGGCCTGTCTGCTCACGCACGTCGTGGGGGAGGGCCGGGCGTACGTGTCCTCCAAGGGCTTCGGCGCCAAGGGGCTCGCCCTCCAGGAGGACCCGCGCAACCTGTACTGGCGGGCCGTCCACGCGCACGGCCTGCCCGCCGTCGCCGAGCGGCTCGCCGCCCGCCTCGGGGCGACCCGGGTCGGCTTCTTCGGGGAGGTGTACGGCTCCGGCGTCCAGGACCTGGCGTACGGCGCCGACGCCCGCCGCGAGGCGATCGGCTACGCGCTGTTCGACGTCTCCGCCGAGATCGACGGCCAGGTCCGCTGGCTCGACCCGGCCGAGGTCCTGGAGCCGGGCGAGGTCCCGCTCGTCCCGCGCCTGTACGAGGGTCCGTACGACCTGGACACCGTCCTCGCCCACGCGAGCGGCACCGAGACGGTCTCCGGGCGCGCCGCCCACCTGCGGGAGGGCGTCGTCGTCCGGCCGGCCGTGGAGCGGTACAGCCCGGTCACGGGCGGCCGGGCCGTCGCCAAGGCGGTCAGCCCGGCCTACCTGACCCGCAAGGGCGGCACCGAGTACGAGTGACCCGGCCCGGGGTCAGCCCAGGGCGCGGAACAGGCCCTCCTGGACCACCGAGACGAGCATCCGGCCCTCCCGGTCGTAGATCCGGCCCCGGGCCAGTCCCCGGCCGCCGGTCGCGACCGGGGACTCCTGCTCGTACAGGAACCACTCGTCGGCCCGGAACGGACGGTGGAACCACATCGCGTGGTCCAGGGACGCCATGTCGAAGCCTCGCGGGCCCCAGAGCGGTTCGACCGGGATCCGCACGGCGTCGAGCAGGGTCATGTCGGAGGCGTACGTCACCGCGCAGGTGTGCACCAGCGGGTCGTCGCCCAGCGGGCCGACCGCCCGCATCCACACGGCGCTGCGCGGATCCGCGCCCTTGACCTCGTCCTTCGTCCAGCGCAGCCGGTCGACGTACCGGATGTCGAAGGGCATCCGCCGCGCCATCCGCTCCATCGACTCCGGCAGCCCTCCGAGGTGGTCGCGGACCTCGTCCGCGAGCCTCGGCAGGCTCTCCGGGTCCACCAGGTGCCGGGGCGGCAGCTGGTGCTCGAAACCCGCCTCCTCCGGCAGGTGGAAGGAGGCCGTCAGGTTGAAGATCGTCCGCCCCTCCTGGACCGCCGTGACGCGCCGGGTGGTGAACGAGCGGCCGTCCCTGACCCGCTCCACCTGGTAGACGATCGGCACGCCCGGGCGGCCCGGCCGCAGGAAGTAGGCGTGCAGCGAGTGCACCGGCCGGTCCGCGTCCACGGTCCGCCCGGCCGCCACCAGGGCCTGCCCGGCGACCTGCCCGCCGAAGACCCGCTGCAGCGACTCCTGCGGGCTGCGGCCGCGGAAGATGTTCACCTCGATCTGCTCCAGGTCGAGCAGGTCCACGAGCCTCTCGGCGGGATTCGTCACCACTGAACTCCTCTACAGCTGTCCGACCGACGTCACGCGGACGACCGCCCGGCCCTCCTCGTCGGAGGCCGCCAGGTCCACCTCCGCGCCGATGCCCCAGTCATGGTCGCCGTTCGGGTCGGCGAAGGTCTGGCGGACGCGCCACAGGCCGTGCGCCGCGTCCTCCTCGATGGCGAGCAGCTTCGGGCCGCGCGCGTCCGGTCCGGTGCCCAGGTCGTCGTACTCGTCCCAGTAGGCGTCCATCGCCTCGCCCCACGCGTCCGCGTCCCAGCCGGATTCGGCGTCCATCTCGCCCAGCTCGCCGACCTTGTCGAGCGCCGCCAGCTCCACCCGGCGGAACATCGCGTTGCGCACCAGGACGCGGAAGGCGCGGGCGTTCGCCGTGACCGGCTTGACCTGGTCGGCCTTCTCCTGCGCCTCCTCGGCGGTCTGGACCTCCGGGTTGGCGAGCTGCTCCCACTCGTCGAGAAGCGAGGAGTCCACCTGGCGCACCATCTCGCCCAGCCAGGCGATGAGGTCCTCCAGGTCGTCCGTCTTCAGGTCGTCGGGGATGGTGTGGTCGAGAGCCTTGTACGCGCTCGCCAGGTAGCGCAGCACGATGCCCTCGGTGCGCGCCAGCTCGTAGTGGGAGGTGAACTCCGTGAAGGTCATGGCCCGTTCGTACATGTCACGGATGACGGACTTCGGGGACACCGGGTGGTCGCCGACCCACGGGTGCGACTTCCGGTAGACGTTGTACGCGTGCCAGAGCAGCTCTTCCAGCGGCTTCGGGTACGAGATGTCCTGGAGCCGCTCCATCCGCTCCTCGTACTCGACGCCGTCCGCCTTCATCTGTCCGACGGCCTCGCCGCGCGCCTTGTTCTGCATGGCGGCGAGGATCTGGCGCGGGTCGTCGAGCGTCGACTCGACGACCGAGACCATGTCGAGGGCGTACGACGGCGACTCGGGGTCGAGCAGGTCGAAGGCGGCGAGGGCGAAGGTCGACAGCGGCTGGTTCAGCGCGAAGTCCTGCTGGAGGTCGACGGTGAGCCGGATGTGGCGGCCCTCGGCGTCCGGGGTGTCGAGCTGCTCCACGACCCCGCCGTCGAGCAGCGAGCGGTAGATCGCGATGGCCCGGCGGATGTGCCGCAGCTGGTTGCGGCGCGGCTCGTGGTTGTCCTCCAGGAGCTTGCGCATCGCCTCGAAGGCGTTACCGGGGCGGGCGATCACCGAGAGCAGCATGATGTTGGTGACCTTGAAGCGGGAGGTCAGCGGCTCCGGCTCGGCGGTCTGCAGCTTCTCGAAGGTGGTGTCGCTCCAGGCGACGAAGCCCTCGGGGGCCTTCTTGCGGACCACCTTGCGGCGCTTCTTCGGGTCGTCGCCCGCCTTCGACAGCGCCTTCTCGTTCTCGATGACGTGCTCGGGGGCCTGCGCCACCACGAAGCCGGCGGTGTCGAAGCCGGCCCGGCCGGCCCGGCCGGCGATCTGGTGGAACTCGCGGGCGCGCAGGGTGCGCACGCGGTTGCCGTCGTACTTGGTGAGGGCGGTGAAGAGCACCGTGCGGATCGGCACGTTCACGCCGACGCCGAGGGTGTCCGTCCCGCAGATCACCTTGAGCAGACCGGCCTGCGCCAGCTTCTCCACGAGCCGCCGGTACTTCGGCAGCATGCCGGCGTGGTGCACGCCGATGCCGTGGCGGACGTACCGGGAGAGGTTCTGGCCGAACTTGGTGGTGAAGCGGAAGTTGCCGATCAGCTCGGCGATCTTGTCCTTCTCCTCGCGCGTGCACATGTTGATGCTCATCAGCGACTGCGCCCGCTCGACGGCCTGCGCCTGCGTGAAGTGCACGATGTAGACGGGCGCCTGCTTGGTCTCCAGGAGCTCGGTCAGCGTGTCGGTGATGGGCGTGAGCCGGTACTCGTACGAGAGCGGCACCGGCCGGGTCGCCGAGCGGACCACCGAGGTCGGCCGGCCCGTGCGCCGGGTCAGGTCCTTCTCGAACATCGACACGTCGCCGAGCGTCGCCGACATCAGCACGAACTGCGCCTGGGGGAGTTCGAGCAGGGGGATCTGCCAGGCCCAGCCGCGGTCCGCCTCGGCGTAGAAGTGGAACTCGTCCATGACGACCTGGCCGATGTCGGCGTCCTTGCCGTCGCGCAGCGCGATCGAGGCGAGCACCTCGGCCGTGCAGCAGATGACGGGCGCGTCCGCGTTCACGGACGCGTCGCCGGTCAGCATGCCGACGTTCTCGGTGCCGAAGATCTTGCACAGGTCGAAGAACTTCTCCGACACCAGCGCCTTGATCGGCGCCGTGTAGAAGGTGACCTGGTCGTTGGCGAGCGCGGTGAAGTGGGCGCCCGCCGCCACCAGCGACTTCCCGGACCCGGTGGGGGTCGACAGGATGACGTTCGCCCCCGAGACCACCTCGATCAGCGCCTCCTCCTGCGCCGGGTAGAGCGAGATGCCGCGCTCCTCGGCCCAGGCGGAGAAGGCCTCGAAGAGGGCATCGGGGTCGGCGGTCGGCGGCAGCTGATCGATAAGGGTCACGCTCCCATCTTGCCTGCATTCCGCTCGGATGAGGGAACCGGCTGCCGGACGCGAAGATCACGCCCGATAGGCTGATCCGTCGACCGGCCGTCAACTCGGCGCCGGCAGGGGAGAAACGGGGCGACACCGACCATGATGGGACCGGCGCACTCGCTGTCCGGCGCGGCGGCCTGGCTGGGCGTGGGAGCCGCCGCGGCCGCCTTCGACCACCCGATGCCGTGGCCGGTGCTGCTCGTCGGCGCGCTGCTGTGCGCGGGCGCGGCCCTCGCCCCCGACCTGGACCACAAGTCGGCGACCATCTCGCGCGCCTTCGGCCCCGTGTCCCGGGGGCTGTGCGAGATCGTCGACAAGCTGTCGTACGCCGTCTACAAGGCGACCCGCAGCCCCCAGGACCCGCGCCGCTCGGGCGGCCACCGCACCCTCACCCACACCTGGCTGTGGGCGGTCCTTATCGGCGGCGGCTGCTCGGTGGCGGCCGTCACCGGCGGGCGCTGGGCGGTCCTCGCGATCCTCTTCGTCCACCTCGTGCTCGCGGTCGAGGGCCTGCTGTGGCGGGCCGCCCGGATGTCCAGCGACGTCCTGGTGTGGCTGCTCGGCGCGACCAGCGCCTGGATCCTCGCGGGCGTCCTCGACCAGCCGGGCAACGGCTCGGACTGGCTCTTCACCGGCGCGGGCCAGGAGTACCTGTGGCTGGGCCTGCCGATCGTCCTGGGCGCCCTCGTCCACGACGTCGGCGACGCGCTCACCGTCTCCGGCTGCCCGATCCTGTGGCCGATCCCGATCGGCCGCAAGCGCTGGTACCCGATCGGCCCTCCGAAGGGCATGCGCTTCCGCGCCGGCAGCTGGGTCGAGCTGAAGGTCCTCATGCCGGCCTTCATGGTCCTCGGCGGCGTCGGCGGAGCCTCGGCGCTCGGATTCTTCTAGCCGTACGCGTACGGGGAGGGGCCGCACCGGAGGGATCCGGTGCGGCCCCTCCCCGTATCCGTACGGCTCAGGGGCGCGGGGTGGCCGTCGCGGTGACCGCGTGCGGCAGCTCCGCCGCGACCGCGCGCAGGCGGCGCGTCAGGTCCTCGGCGGTGTGGCCGGCCGGCTGCGCCACCCAGGCCTCCAGCGCCTGGTGGAACGCGGAGACGAGCATGTCGAGCGCCAGCCGGGCGCGGAGGGCGCCGGGACCGTCGAGGGCGTAGCGGCGGTCGAGCACGAGCAGCGCGGCGCGGGTGGTGCGGTCGCAGAACGCGAGGCCGTGGGCGTCCATCGACGGCGTGTGCGCGGCGAGCCGGCGGCTCGCCAGGGCGCGCTCGGGCCAGCCGTCGGCGGGCATCCGGGCGATCGCCCCGGCGAGCCGGTCCGCGAGCACGGCGAGGAGCGGCCGTGCCCCCGGGCCGTCCTCCGGAGCGGTGTCCAGGACGTCGAGGAACGCGGTCCACAGGTCCTGGGTGGGAGCCATGGCCACGTCCTCCTTGCTGTCGAAGTAGCGGAAGAAGGTCCGCTTCGACACCTCGGCCGCGTCGCAGAGCCCGTCGAGCGTCACGCCGTCGAAGCCGTGCGCGCCGAAGCGTTCGAGCGCGGTGGTGACCAGGGTCTGCCGGGTGCGCAGCTTCTTGCGTTCCCGCAGCGGGAGCGAGAGAGGGATCTCGGCCGTCATCGGGCCCACTGTAGTGGAGCGGCGAACGCCCCCTATAGGCTTATGCCACTCAGTGGCATTTTCATGCTCCCGTCCGATGGAGGACACCCATGCGCGCGCTGCTCGTCGACCCCTCGGCCCCCGGCGGCCTCCGCCTCGGCACCGCCCCCGACCCCGCCCCCGCACCCCACCAGGCACTCGTCCGCACCACCGCGACCTCCCTCAACGCGGGCGAGATCGCCTTCGCGCTCGACGCCGCGCCCCCGGGCACGGTCCTCGGCTGGGACGGCGCCGGAGTGGTGGAACGGGCCGCCGCCGACGGCACGGGACCGGCCGCCGGGACACCCGTCGTGACCCTCATGGGGGACGGGGCCTGGGCCGAACTGAGGGCCGTCGACACCGCCCTGATCGGAACCGCGCCCGCCGGCGCCGACCCCGCCGCCCTGGCCACGGTCCCCGTCGCCGCCACCAGCGCCCTGCGCGCCCTCCACCGGCTCGGCCCCCTCCTCGAACGGGACGTCCTCGTCACCGGGGCCACCGGCGGCGTCGGCCGGTACGCCGTCCAGCTCGCCCGCGCCGCCGGCGCGCACGTCGTCGCCTGCACGGGCGACCCGGCCGCCCACGGCGACCTGCTGCGCCGCCTCGGCGCGCACGAGGTGGTCGCCGCCCCGAAGGAGGCCGCACGGCCGGTGGACGGCGTGCTCGACCTGGTCGGCGGCGCCCGGCTCGTCGAGGCGTACGGGACGCTCCGCGAGGGCGGCACGCTCGTCGCCGTCGGTCACGCCGCGGGGCGCGGCGAGGACTTCCCCTTCGGGGCGCTCTTCGGCGACCAGGGACGCCACGACCGCTCCCTCGTCACCTTCTTCCTGCTCGGCTGCACCGGACTCGACCGCGACCTGGGCCGGCTCGCCCACCGCGTCGCGGCCGGCGAGCTCGACCCCGGCATCGCCTGGCGCGGCGACTGGAACGCCGCCGCGGACGCCGTCGCCGCCCTGCGCGCCGGGGACCTCCACGGCAAGGCGGTCCTCACCTTCTCCTGACCCCCGCGAGGCCCGGCCTAGCCGTGCCAGGACCGCCACAGCGCCGCGTACGCGCCGTCCGCCGCGACCAGGTCGTGGTGGTGGCCCAGCTCGCTGATCCGGCCGTCCTCGACCACCGCGATCAGATCGGCGTCGTGCGCGGTGTGCAGGCGGTGGGCGATCGCCACCACCGTCCGCCCGTCCAGGACCCGCCCGAGGGAGCGCTCCAGATGACGGGCCGCGCGCGGGTCGAGCAGCGAGGTCGCCTCGTCCAGGACCAGCGTGTGCGGATCGGCGAGGACCAGCCGGGCCAGCGCGATCTGCTGGGCCTGCGCCGGGGTCAGCGCCCGGCCGCCCGAACCGACCTCGGTGTCCAGGCCCGCGTCGAGCGCCCGCGCCCAGCCCTCCGCGTCCACCGCCGCGAGCGCCGACCACAGCTCCGGGTCCCCGGCCTCCGGGCGGGCGAGCAGCAGGTTGTCGCGGAGCGTGCCCACGAAGACGTGGTGCTCCTGATTGACCAGCGCCACGTGCTCGCGGACCCGCTCGGCCGGCATCCGGGCCAGCTCGGCCCCGCCGAGCGTGACCTCCCCGGCGCGCGGGCCGTAGATGCCCGCGAGGAGCCGGCCCAGCGTCGACTTGCCCGCCCCCGAGGGGCCGACCAGTGCGAGCCGGGTGCCCGGCGCCACCGCCAGGGACACCCCGTGCAGCACGTCCACGCCCTCGCGGTACCCGAAGCGCACGTCGGCCGCCTCGACCACCCGCCCCTCGGGCCGCACCGACGCGTCGCCGGGCTCCGGCTCGATGTCCCGCACGCCCACGAGGCGGGCCAGCGACACCTGCGCCACCTGCAGCTCGTCGTACCAGCGCAGCACGATCCCGATCGGGTCCACCAGCATCTGGGCGAGGAGCGCGCCCGTCGTCAGCTGCCCGACGTCCATCCAGCCACGGAAGACGCAGTAGCCGCCGACGGCGAGGACCCCGCACAGCACCAGCGTGTGCGTGAGGTTGACCACCGGGAACAGGACCGCCCGCAGGTAGAGCGTGTACCGCTCCCATCGGGTCCACTCGTGGACCCGCCGGTCCGAGAGCGCGACCCGGCGCGCGCCGAGCCGGTGCGCCTCGACCGTGCGGCCCGCGTCGACCGTCTCGGCGAGCGCGGCCGCCACCGCCGCGTACCCCGCCGCCTCCGAACGGTACGCGGACGGCGCCCGCTTGAAGTACCAGCGGCAGCCGGTGATCAGCAGTGGCGCGGCGATCACCACGGCCAGCGCGAGCGGCGGCGCGGTGAACGCGAGCCCGCCGATCAGCAGCCCCGCCCAGACCACGCCGATGACGAGCTGCGGCACGGCCTCGCGCATCGCGTTGGCCAGCCGGTCCACGTCGGTGGTGATCCGGGAGAGCAGATCGCCGGTGCCCGCCCGCTCCAGGACGCCCGGCGGCAGCCCGACCGCGCGGACCAGGAAGTCCTCCCGGAGGTCGGCGAGCATCTCCTCGCCGAGCATCGCCCCGCGCAGCCGGACCAGGCGCACGAAGAACGCCTGCACGGCGAGCGCGACGGCGAACAGCGCGACCGCGGGCCCCAGATGGAGCTCCCGGGCGCCCTCGGCGAGCCGGTCCACCACCTGGCCGAGCACGTACGGCCCCACCATGGAGGCGGTCACGGCCACCGCGTTCACGCCCACGAGCACCGTGAACGCCGTGCGGTGCCGGCGCAGCAGCCCGCGGACATAGGCCCGCACGGTCGCGGCGGCGGCGACCGGCAGGGTGGTGGCGGTCGTCGGGGCCGCCGGGTCGTACGCGGGCGGCGCCAGGCCGATCATGCCGTCTCCCCTTCCAGGGCTTCGCGTCCGGCCGCGGTCGTCGCGGCGAGCGCGGAATCCGTCTCGTCGTCCGTCGTGTCGTGCGTCGTGTCGTCCGTCTTGTCGTGCGTCTCGTCGTCCGTCTCCCGGGTGACGACCGCCCGGTAGCGCGGCTCGCCTGCGAGCAGTTCGCGGTGGGTGCCGTGGGCGACGGCCCGGCCCTCGTGGACCAGGACCACCCGGTCCGCCAGGTCCAGGAGCAGGGGCGAGGAGGACAGCACCACGGTGGTGCCGCCCGCGCGCAGCTTGCGCACGCCGGCCGCGACCCGCGCCTCGGTGTGCGAGTCGACCGCCGAGGTCGGCTCGTCCAGGACGAGCACCTCCGGGTCGGTCACCAGCGAGCGGGCCAGTGCGAGACGCTGCCGCTGGCCACCGGAGAGCGAGCGGCCCCGCTCGGTGATCCGGGTCCGCATCGGGTCGCCGTCGGCGTCCACCGAGGCCTGCGCGAGCGCGTCGAGGACGTCCCGGCACTGGGCCGCGGCGAGCGCCTCCTCCGGCCGGACCGCGCCGGACGACGGCACGTCGAGCAGCTCGTGGAGGGTGCCCGACAGCAGCACCGGCTCCTTGTCCTGGACCAGGACGGCCGTCCGGGCCGCGTCCAGCGACAGTTCGTCGAGCGGCACCCCGCCGAGCCGCACGGAGACGTGGTCGTCGCCCGGTTCGGCCGGATGCCCGCCGAGCCGCTCCGCGAGCCGCCCGCCCGCGTCCGGGTCCCCGCACACCACGGCCGTGAACTGCCCGGCGGGCGCGATGAGTCCGCTCACCGGGTCGTAGACGTCACCGGCCGCCCGCCGGTCCCGGGAGTCCCCGGCCGGTTCGGTCGCCCGGGCGAGCGCGAGCACCCGCGCGGCGCGCTTCGCGGAGGGCCGGGAGAAGGCGTACGCCATCGCGATCTCCTCCACGTTCCGCAGCGGATGGTGGGTGAGCGCCACCGCGCCGTAGACGGTGACCAGCGCGCCGACCGTGATCCGGCCGTCGAGCGCGAGCCCCGCCCCGTACGCCACCACGGCGATGAGCAGCAGTCCCGGAAGGAGCACCTGGACGGCGGCGATCAGCGCCCACATCCGGGCGCTGCGCACGGCAGCGCGGCGGACCTCCTGCGAGGCGGCCCGGTAGCGGCCGAGGAACAGCTCCTCGCCGCCGATGCCGCGCAGCACCCGCAGTCCGGCGACCGTGTCGGAGGCGAGTTCGGTGGCCTTGCCGGCCTTCTCGCGCTGCTCGTCCGCCCGCCGGGTGGCGCGCGGCAGCAGCGGCAGCGCGGCGAGGGCGAGCGCCGGGACGCCCACCGCGACGACGAGGCCGAGGGCCGGCTCGTAGACGATCAGCCCGACGCAGACGGCGAGGAGGGTGAGGACGGCGGCGGCGAACCGGGAGAACGCCTCGACGAACCAGCCGATCTTCTCGACGTCACTCGTCGATACCGAGACGACTTCGCCGGCCGCGACCCGCCGGGTCAGCAGCGAGCCGAGTTCGGCGGTCCTGCGGGCGAGGAGCTGCTGGACCCGCGCGGCGGCGGTGATCCAGTTGGTGACGGCGGTGCGGTGCAGCATGGTGTCGCCCAGGGCGATCCCGGCGCCGAGCGCCGCGACCACCCCGCAGCCGACCGCGAGCCGTCCGCCGTCGCCGTCGACGACGGCCTGCACGGCGATGCCGACACCGACCGGCAGCCCGGCGATCGACAGCTGGAGCAGCAGTCCCCACAGCAGGGACCGCACCTGCCCGCCGAGCTGCATGCGCCCCAGCCAGATCAGGAAGCGGGTGCCCGAACGGACGTCGGGCACCCCCGGGTCGGCGTAGGGAAGGTCTTGGATCTGCATGGCGTCCCACGGTCTCCGGGGGTGGCTGGGGGCGGGCCGCCGGTGTGGACGGCGCCGCCGGGGAAACCGTTCCAGCCTGGCCCCCTCCGCCGGAGCGGGGCAATCGATTTTCCCGCCCGGCGGCCACGCGGCCCGGCGGCTCAGGCGGGCCGGGGCGAGTCCATCCCCGAGCGGGCCTTGCGCCATTCGCCGCGCGTGAAGTCGGGGATCTGCTGCGGTGCGCCGTTCGCCCGGACGGAGGCGTGGCTCAGCGGCACCGGGGCCGTCCACGTCGCGGCGTCGTACACGTCGAAATCGGGCACGAGCCCCAGCCGCATGCACTGCATCAGCCGGAAGACCATGATGTAGTCCATGCCGCCGTGCCCGCCCGGCGGGTTGGCGTGCTCCTTCCACAGCCAGTGGTCGAACTCGTCGGCGTAGGCGGAGAAGTCGGCCCAGCGGTCGTCCGTGTGGTCCGGCTCGATGTAGATCCGGGCCGGGTAGTCCTCGAAGACGCCCTTCGTGCCGCCCAGGCTGTTGATCCTGCTGTACGGATGCGGGGTGGACACGTCGTGTTCGAGCCGGATGACCCGGCCCTTGGCGGTCCGCACCACGCTGATGGTCCGGTCGGCCCCGATGTACGACTCCTTCCAGCTCGGGTCGCCGGCCGGCATGTGGGCGGCGCGGTACTCGGCGAGCCCCAGCGCCGGGGTGCCGAAGCTGCTGATGCTGACCACGCGGTCGCCCCGGTTGACGTCCATGTAGTTGGCGACCGGGCCGAAGCCGTGGTTGGGGTAGAGGTCGCCGCGCAGCCGGGTGTGCCACAGGCGCCGCCACGGCCCCTCGTAGTACGTCGGCGAGAACATCAGGCCGCGCAGGTCGTGGTTGTACGCCCCGGCGCCGTGCAGCAGCTGCCCGAACTTCCCGGCGTGCGCCATCCGCAGGACCCGCAGCTCGTTCCGTCCGTAGCAGCAGTTCTCCAGCTGCATGCAGTGGCGCCGGGTCCGCTCGGAGAGGTCCACCAGCTCCCACAGCTCCTGGAGCTCCATGGCGACGGGACACTCGACGCCGACGTGCTTGCCGTTCAGCATCGCCGCCTTGGCCATCGGGAAGTGCAGCTCCCAGGGCGTGGCCACGTAGACGAAGTCGAGGTCGGCGCGGGCGCACAGCTTCTCGTAGTCGTTCTCGCCGTGGGTGTAGACGGCGGGGGTGGGCTGCCCGGCGGCGGTGACCTTGGCGGCGGCCCGTTCGGCCTTGGCACGCACCGGGTCGCAGACGGCGACCACCCGGACGCCCGGGACGACGAGGAAGTTGTCGATCATGCTGCTGCCGCGGTTGCCCAGGCCGATGATGCCGACCCGGACGGTGGAGCGGCCCTCGAAGGGGACTCCGGCCATGGTGGCGCCCTGGCGGGCCGGCGCGGCGGCGGTCTCGGGCGCGGCGGCCGTGTCGGGGGCGGTGTCCGACGGTGAGGCGGCGTGGGCGGTGCCGGCGGCGAAGGCACCGAGGCCGAGGCTCGCGCCGGCGGCTCCCGCGGTGGTCCTGAGGACGGATCGGCGGCTCGGGTCGTGGGGTGACTGCTCGTTCATGGAACCTCCAGAGGTCGTCCGGGCGGTTGGTTCATGAATCCCGCTCAGGACCCTGGCCCCTGTGACCCCTGACGCGCAAGGAGGCCTGTTTGGACTCCTGTGGCGGGCAGTTGGACTTTGCTGTTCCGGATCCGCCGGTGGTGCGCCGCGTCGGATGCCGGTGGTCCGGCATGGGAAGGACCCCTCGCCGGCAGGGGCGAGGGGTCCTGTTCTCGTCGGTGACCGCGCGGTCTCAGGGGCGGGTAGCCTCCTCCAGGGCGAGCAGCGCCGAGCGGTATCGGCGCCCGGTGGCCCGGTCCATGCCGATCTCGCACATGCGGTTGGCCGAGAGGTGGGCGTCGAAGGGGCGAGCGGTGACCTCCGCGGCCTCCCGGGCCGTCGCCGAGGCCGTCAGCTCCGGATGGAGCATGCCCCGGTCGCCGGCGAAGGCGCAGCAGCCCGCGTCGACCGGCACGACGACCTCCTCGGCGCAGAACTCCGCGAGGGCGGTGAGCCGGTCGGCGTCCCCGAGGTGTGCCATGGAGCAGGTGGGGTGGACGACCGCGGAGCCCACGGTCCGGCGGGCCTCCAGGCGGGGGAGGAGCTCCTCGGCGGCCCACACCAGGGAGTCCACCACGGTCAGTTCGGCGTGCAGGGCGCGGTTGTCCTCGGTGAGGTACGGGACGACCTCGTGGGCGATGCCGAGGGTGCAGGAGGAGGCGTCCACGACCAGCGGGAGCCGGCCGCCGGCGGTCCAGCCCCAGGCGGCTTCGACGATCCGGTTGGCCATCACCTCGTTGCCCCGCTCGTACCCCTTGGAGTGCCAGATCGTGGCGCAGCAGGTGCCGGCCACGTCGTCGGGGATCCACACGGGCTTCCCGGCCCGGGCCGAGACGGCGACGACGGCCTCGGGGAGGGAGGGGCCGGGGACGCCGTCCGGATTGCCGAAGATGCGGTTGACGCAGGCCGGGTAGTAGACGGCGACGGCGGCCGGGCGGTGGGTGCGGGGCAGCCGGCGGGGCGCCGCGCCGGGGATCTCCGGCAGCCACTCCGGTACGAGGTCGGGCCGGACGGCCTTGCGGGCGAGGCCGGTCACCCGCTCCAGGAGGCCGTCGCCGATCCGGTCGGCGGCGCCCACCGCGAGCCGCGCGGAGGCCTCCACGGCCCGGAAGCGCCGGGCGGCGAGGGCGGCGATCCGCTCCTCGCGCGGGGAGTGCCGCTCGCGGCGGAACTCCTTCATCAGCGCGCCGGTGTCGATGCCGACCGGGCAGGCCAGCTTGCAGGTGGAGTCGCCGGCGCAGGTGTCGACGGCGTCGTAGCCGTACGCCTCCAGGAGCCGTTGCTCGACGGGGGAGCCGTCGGCCTGCCGCAGCATCTCCCGGCGCAGCACGATCCGCTGGCGCGGCGTGGTCGTCAGGTCGTGGCTGGGGCACGTCGGTTCGCAGAAGCCGCACTCGATGCACGGGTCGGCGATCCGCTCCACGGACGGGATGGTCTTCAGGCCGCGCAGATGGGCCTGCGGGTCGCGGTCGAGGACGATCCGGGGGGCGAGGACGCCGTCGGGGTCGATGAGTTCCTTGGTCCGCCACATCAGCTCGGTCGCCTTCGGGCCCCACTCCAGCTCCAGGAAGGGGGCGATGTTCCGGCCGGTGGCGTGCTCGGCCTTCAGCGAGCCGTCGAACCGCTCGACGGTGAGCTTGCAGAAGTCGTCCATGAAGGAGGCGTACCGCTCGACGTCCGCGGGGTCCGCGGCGTCGAAGGCGAGCAGGAAGTGGAGGTTGCCGTGGGCGGCGTGACCGGCGACGGCGGCGTCGAAGCCGTGCCGGGCCTGAAGGTCGAGCAGCTCGGCGCAGGCCTCGGCGAGCCGGGCCGGGGGCACCGCGAAGTCCTCGGTGATCAGGGTCGTACCGGAGGGACGGGAGCCGCCGACGGCCGTCACGAAGGCCTTCCGGGCCTTCCAGTAGCGGCCGATCGTGCCCGCGTCCCGGGTGAAGGCGTTGACGGCGGAGGCCACCGGGGCGACCAGGTCGAGCCCGGCCAGGACCTCGCCCGCCGCCTCCTCGTACGCGCCGAGCGCCGCCTCGTCCGGCGCCCGGAACTCGACGAGCAGCGCCGTGGTGTCCTTCGGTAGCTCCGCCCAGTCGGCGGGGACGCCGGGCACGCTCACCGAGGCCCGCAGGGTGTTGCCGTCCATCAGCTCGACGGCGAGCGCCCCGGCCTCGTTGAAGCGCGGCACGGCCGCCGCGGCGGCGGGCAGGGAGGGGAAGAAGAGCAGGGCGGTGGAGACCAGCCGGTCGAGCGGCAGGGTGTCGAAGACGACCTCGGAGAGGAAACCGAAGGTGCCCTCCGAACCGACCATCAGGCCGCGCAGGATCTCCACCGGCGTGGTGCCGTCCAGGAAGGCGTCGAGGCGGTAGCCGTTGGTGTTCTTGATCTGGTACTTGGCGCGGATCCGGTCCGTCAGCTCCGCGTCGGCCTCGATCTCGGCCTTCAGGGCGAGCAGTCCCGCGCACAGCCGGGGCTCGGCCCGGGCCAGCGCCTCGTCGGCGGCCGGGTCGGCCGTGTCGACGATCGTGCCGCCCGGCAGCACGAAGGTGAGCGAGGCGACCGTCCGGTAGGAGTTCCGGGTGGTGCCGGCGGTCATCCCGGAGGCGTTGTTGGCGACGACCCCGCCGATCGTGCAGGCGACCGCGCTCGCCGGGTCGGGGCCGAGGACCCTGCCGTACGGCGCGAGGGCCGCGTTGGCGCGGACGACGGTGGTGCCGGGGCGGATCCGGGCGCGGGCGCCGCCGTCCAGGACCTCCACGCCGACCCAGTGGCGGCGGACGTCGACGAGGATGTCCTCGCCCTGCGCCTGCCCGTTGAGACTGGTCCCGGCGGCCCGGAAGACCACCTCGCGGCCCTTGCCGTGCGCGTAGGACAGCACGGCCGAGACGTCGTCGACGTCCTCGGCGACCACGACCACCTGCGGCAGGAACCGGTACGGGCTGGCGTCGGAGGCGTACCGCACCAGGTCGGAGACGCCGGACAGGACCTTCTCGGGGCCGAGGAGCGCCGCCAGCTCCTCCCGCAGCCGCCGCGGTGTGCCCCGCGCCTGGAGGTCCGGGACCCGGTCGGGAGCCGGGGTCCGCTTCCGGCCCGGGCTGAGGGCCTGCGGGTTCGGTTCCAGCAGCGGCATGGCACGGCTCCCCTCGGCGCGGGCGCCTGCGGCGTCAGCAGCCGCTCTCCGGGACGGGCCCGGCCAGGGCGGTCAGCAGACCTCCGAGCACCTCGCGCTGTTCGACGGTCAATGGAGCCAGGATGTCCTCTGCGGCCGCCCGGCGCGCGCTGCGCAGCTCCCGCAGCGTGGCGCGCCCCTCGTCGGTGAGCTCGATCCGGATCACCCGGCGGTTGCTCGGATCGGGCACCCGGCGCACCCGCCCGGCCGCCTCCAGACCGTCGACGAGGCTGGTCACGGCGCGGGGGACCACTTCGAGGCGGGCGGCGAGGTCGGCCATCCGCGGCGGGGCGTCCCCGTAGTGCGCGACCGTGCGCAGCAGCCGGGACTGCGCCGGGGTGATGCCGACCGGCTCCAGATGGCGCTTCTGGATGCGGTGCAGCCTGCGGGTGAGCCGGAGCAGCTGCTCGGCGAGGAGCCCGTCGGGGTCGGGGGCGCTCGGGACGGGGGTGTTCATGGGGGAACACTATCAGGACCTGGTTCATTGTGAGTATAGGTAAGAGTGAGCTATAGTCCGAACCGTACCCTCATGTCTTGAACCCTGAGGTCTCGAAGCTCGTGTCTCGAACCCACGAAGGAGCCCATGCGCCCCCACGACGAGTCCACCTGGACGCCACCGCCGCGCGATCCCGCGCAGCCGAAGGAGCCCGCCCAGCTGCGGCGCATCCTCGGCCTCTTCCGTCCCTACCGTGCCCGCCTCGCGCTCGTCGGCCTCCTGGTCGCCGCCGCCTCGCTGGTCTCGGTCGCCTCACCGTTCCTCCTCAAGGAGATCCTCGACACCGCGATCCCCCAGGGGCGCACCGGGCTGCTCAGCCTGCTCGTCCTCGGCATGATCGTCACCGCCGTGCTCACCGGCGTCTTCGGCGTGCTCCAGACCCTGATCTCCACCACGGTGGGCCAGCGCGTCATGCACGACCTGCGCACCGCCGTCTACGGCCGGCTCCAGCGGATGCCGCTGGCCTTCTTCACCCGGACCAGGACCGGCGAGGTCCAGTCCCGGATCGCCAACGACATCGGCGGCATGCAGGCCACCGTGACCTCCACGGCCACCTCCCTGGTCTCCAACCTCACCGCCGTGGTCGCCACGGTCGTCGCCATGCTCGCGCTCGACTGGCGGCTCACCCTCTTCTCCCTGCTCCTGCTCCCCGTCTTCGTCTGGATCAGCCGACGGGTCGGCGACGAGCGGAAGCGGATCACCACCCAGCGCCAGAAGCAGATGGCCGCCATGGCCGCGACCGTCACCGAGTCGCTCTCCGTCAGCGGCATCCTGCTGGGCCGCACCATGGGCCGTGCCGACTCGCTGACCGAGTCCTTCTCCCGGGAGTCCGAGCGCCTCGTCGACCTCGAAGTGCGCTCCTCCATGGCCGGGCGCTGGCGGATGTCCGTCATCGGCATCGTCATGGCCGCCATGCCCGCCCTGCTCTACTGGGCGGCGGGCTTCGCCGTGCAGGCGGGCGGCGCCGCGATATCGCTCGGCACCCTGGTCGCCTTCGTCTCGCTCCAGCAGGGCCTCTTCCGGCCCACCGTGAGCCTGCTCTCCACCGGCGTCCAGATCCAGACCTCGCTCGCGCTCTTCCAGCGCATCTTCGAGTACCTCGACCTCCCGGTGGACATCACCGAGCCCGAGGAGCCCGTCCGTCCCGACACCGTCCGGGGCGAGATCGGCTTCGAGGGGGTCCGCTTCCACTACGACCCCGAGGGCGAGGGCCGTCCCACCCTGGACGGCATCGACCTCACCGTGCCGGCCGGCGGCAGTCTCGCCGTCGTCGGCCCCACCGGCTCCGGCAAGTCCACCCTCAGCTACCTCGTGCCCCGGCTCTACGACGTCACCGAGGGCCGGGTCACCCTGGACGGCGTCGACGTCCGCGACCTCGGCTTCGACACCCTCGCCGGCGCGATCGGCGTCGTCTCCCAGGAGACGTACCTCTTCCACGCCTCCGTCGCCGACAACCTGCGCTTCGCCAAGCCCGACGCCACCGACGAGGAGATCGAGGCCGCCGCCCGCGCCGCCCAGATCCACGACCACATCGCCTCGCTGCCCGACGGGTACGACACCCTGGTCGGCGAGCGCGGCTACCGCTTCTCCGGCGGCGAGAAGCAGCGCCTGGCGATCGCCCGCACGATTCTGCGCGACCCGCCGGTGCTCATCCTCGACGAGGCGACCAGCGCCCTCGACACCCGTACCGAGCACGCGGTCCAGCAGGCCATCGACTCCCTCTCCGCGGGCCGCACCACGATCACCATCGCCCACCGCCTCTCCACCGTGCGCGACGCGGACCGGATCGTCGTCCTGGAGGCCGGCCGGATCGCGGAGAGCGGCACCCATGAGGAGCTGATGGCGAAGGACGGCAGATACGCCGCCCTGGTCCGCCGCGACGAACAGGCGAACGTGCGATCGGTTGTTCCCGCGAACGTGTGATCGTTCCGGGATTCGTTGCCCAACTCCCGGGCGCCGTCGGATGATTACGGTGCGCAAGCGACGGGCTGCAGACCGCGACTGCGCTGTCCCACGAAACACCTGTACGAGGAGAAGCACCACCATGAACGTCATCACCGATCTGCTCGCCGGCGTCTTCCACTTCCTGGGCTGGCTCGTCTGACGCACGCAGTTCCCGGCGCCGTCGGTCCCCCGTCCCAGGGGACCGGCGGCGCCGCCGTGTGTGCGCGGGCTCCCCGGAATCCCCGGGCCGCCGGGTTACGGTGCGCCCATGCCGTACCGGCCGTCCTCCCCGTACGCACCCCGCCGCCGCCCCCGGCTCACCCGCCGTTCCCGGCTCGCCGTCCGCCCCCGGCTCACCCGGCGCGGCCGGCTGGCCGTCCTCGCGGGGGCGCTCCTCGCGCTCGCCGTCGCGACCGCCGTCCCCCTCCTGCTGCTCCTCCCGCGCGACGAGCCCGCCACCCCGCGCGTGCCGCCCGCGCCGCCCACCCTGCTCGTCCCCGAGGGCTGGCGCTCGACCCAGGTGTACGAGGCCGTCGACCGCGCCCTCGCCCTCCCCGACGGCACCGCCCGCAAGGTCGCCACCGCCCCCGCGGCGGCCCTCGGACTCCCGCCCGAGGCGGCCGGAAACCCCGAGGGCTACCTCTTCCCCGCCACGTACCCGCTCCCCGAAGGCACCACCGCCGAGGGCCTGCTCCGCTACATGGTGGCCACCGCGGGGCGCCGCTTCGGCACCCGGGCGACCGCCGAGGCCGCCCGCGCCCAGGGCCTCACCGCCCACCAGGCGCTGATCGTCGCGAGCATCGCCCAGGCCGAGGCGGACACCCCCGACGACATGGCCAAGGTCGCCCGCGTCGTCCACAACCGCCTCGCCCGCGGCATGCCCCTCCAGATGGACTCGACCCTCAACTACGCCCTGGGCCGCAGCACGGTCGACACCACCGTCGAGGACACCCGCCACACCAGCCCCTACAACACCTACGCCCACCAGGGCCTCCCGCCCGCCCCCATCGGCAATCCCGGCGAGCAGGCCATGGCCGCCGCGCTCCGCCCGCCGGCCGGCGACTGGCTCTACTTCGTCACCGTCGCCCCCGGCGACACCCGGTTCACCGCCGACTACGCCGCCCACCAGGCGAACGTCGCCGAGTTCAACGAGCGGCGACGGCAGGAGGGCGGCACCTGACCAGGGGTTGAATCGCCCCGATATCGTCCGATTTCCATCGCATCGAGAGGGCGGCCGGCTCGTTGGGCAGCGCATGAAGCAGCTCAGACGACTCAGGCGGCGTCGCTGGATCTGGTCTCCCATCACCTCCTGGCAGGCGAGGCGGGTGGCCCGGGTCAGCGGGGTGGACTTCGACGACGCCTGGGTGGAGATCCGGCTGACCACCCATCCGGACGAGCGTCATTTCGCCCTCGCCCACGACGTCCTCACCCAGGTCCTCCTCAGCCGGAGCGCCGTCTTCCTGGAGGAGGGCCCCGGGTACGCGCCGGAGCGGGAGTGGCGGCTCCCGCGCGACGGCTCGCTCAGACCGTGACGGGTTCCCGCGCGGGCTCCGGCCCGCGCGCCAGCAGGCGGCGGATCTCGGCCACCGCGGCACGGCCGGCCCGGTTGGCGCCGATCGTCGAGGCCGAGGGGCCGTAACCGACGAGGTGGACGCGCTCGTCGAGGACGGCGCGGGTCCCCTCCAGCCGGATGCCCCCGCCCGGACCCCGCAGCCGCAGCGGTGCCAGATGGTCGATCGCCGGCCGGAAGCCGGTCGCCCACAGGATCACGTCCGCGTCGACCGTACGGCCGTCCGCCCAGACGGCCCCGGTCGGCGTGATCCGCTCGAACATGGGCTGCCGGTCGAGCACGCCGCTCGCCAGGCCGGCCCGGACGGCGTCGTTGAGCGGCAGCCCGGTCACCGACACCACGCTCCGCGGCGGCAGCCCCTGCCGCACCCGCTCCTCGACGAGGGCCACGGCGGCCCGCCCCTCGGCCTCGCCGAACGACCCCTCCCGGAAGACCGGCTCGCGCCGCGTCACCCAGGTCGTCGCGGCGGCGTACTCCGCGATCTCCAGCAGATGCTGCGTCGCCGAAGCGCCGCCCCCCACCACGATCACCCGCAGCCCGGCGAACGCCTCGGGGCCCGGATACCGCGCCGTGTGCAGCTGACGGCCGAGAAAAGTCTCCTGCCCGGGATACCGGGGCCAGAAGGGCCGGTCCCACGTCCCGGTGGCGTTGATCAGGGTCCGGGTCGCGTACGTCCCCTCCGAAGTCTCCACCCGCAGCAGTCCGCCCTCGCCCTCCCGGACGGCGGTCACCTGCACCGGCCGGTGCACCCGCAGCCCGAAGCGCCGCTCGTACGCGTCGAAGTACCCCGCGATCACCTCGGACGAGGGGCGGGAGGCATCGGCGCCGACCAGCTCCATCCCCGGCAGCGCGTGCATCCCGTGCACCTTCCCGTAGGTCAGCGACGGCCACCGGAACTGCCACGCCCCGCCCGCGCGCGGCGCGTGGTCGAGCACCACGAAGTCCCGCTCCGGCTCCAGCCCCGCCCTCCGCAGATGGAACGCGGCGGACAGCCCCGCCTGACCGGCCCCGACCACCACCACGTCCACCAAAGATTCGTTCACGTTTCTACTAACTGAAGCCGCCCCCAGGATCTTCCCCACCGCCACGCGCCCCCGTCCGCCGCCCGCGCGCCCCCGCCCCCCGGGCGGCAGGATGGCCCCATGTCCCACTCCTTCACCACCCGCGTCCTCAGCCTCAGCACCGGCACCCGGGAGACGGTCACCGACCTGACGCGCGCCTGCGAGGACTTCCTGACGGAGACGGCCACGGGCCGCGACGGCCTCCTCAACCTCTTCGTCCCCCACGCCACCGCAGGCCTCGCCGTCCTGGAGACCGGCGCCGGCAGCGACAGCGACCTCCTGTCCACCCTCCACCACCTGCTCCCCGCCGACGACCGCTGGCAGCACCGCCACGGCAGCCCCGGCCACGGCCGCGACCACGTCCTCCCCGCCTTCCTCCCGCCCCACGCCACCCTCCCCGTGATCGCGGGCCGCCTCAGCCTCGGCACCTGGCAGTCGGTCTGCCTGGTCGACACGAACAAGGACAACCCGCAGCGGCAGGTGCGGCTGTCGTTCCTGGGGTAGGCCTCCCGTGTTCAGGACAGTACGGCTGAGTCGACCAGGTCGTCCTCATCCCGACGCCGAACCGTTCGACGCTGCCTCAGCCGTGTGTGGCCTGTTGTCGAGCGCCCCGGCGGGCGGGCCGGGAGGCGGTCAGTAACGCCCTGGGCAATCACAGGAGTTGTGTCTCGCGCAACGGGACGGCGAGATCCCGCCGCGACGCGCCGGGAAGCCGCAAGGCTTGAGGTCTGCAACTGCCGATGCGGAACGCTGAACTCACCTGATCCAGTGGTCAGATGTGCGCCGTTCGCACGGCGAAGGCGGTCATGACCAGGCCGTTCCTCCTCGGGCGCGCTCGCGACTCGCACCCCTGCCTTCGAGCGGGACTCACGGATGATGGGGAACTCCACGATGAGAACGACCATCCGGCGCATAGCCACCGGCGCGGCCGTCGTCACGGCGGTCGCGGCGACCGTCGCCGTCGGCCTCGGGGCCTCGGCGGCGCAGAGCACGGGAGACGGCTCTGCGCAGAGCGCGGAGCAGGGCTCCGGAAAGGGCTCGGGGAAGGAGGCGGCGGCGGCCGGGCTTCCGAGGCCCGCCGTCGAGAACGCCGTCCTCTCCGAGGCCGATGTCTCGCAAGGCGGCTTATATCGGATCGTCTCCCAGCGGTACGAGGTCTTGGACCTCGACAACCTCGAGACCGAGGACGGCGCCAAGGTCCAGACCTGGGAGAAGAACGAGACGAGTGCCCAGATCTGGCGCTTCTGGGACGCTGGAGAAGGCAGCTACCTCGCCGAGACCACCGTGCCCGGCGGCGAGGGGAAAGTCCTCGACGGCGACATCACCAACGGCCTCGCCAACCTGTGGCAGATGCACGGGACCAACGGAGGCCCCAACCAGCACTGGCGCTTCGAGGCGGCCGGCAGCGGCTGGTTCCGGATCCACAACGGCGAGAAGGGCTGCCTGACCGCCGGCGCCAAGGCGGGCGACCAGGTCACCGTCAACAACTGCGGCAACGACTTCGCCCAGCTGTGGTGCCTGGAGTCCGCCGAGCCCAAGAGCGGTCCCACCACCGAGAAGGGGATCCGCGGCGAGACCGCCCGGGCCATCGAGACCGGCAGGCCTGCCGCCCCGGCCCGCGCCCTCGACAGCCCGCCGGTGAACACCGACTACCTGATCGTCGACGTGGCAAAGGCCCAGGCGACCGGCCGGACCGGCGTGAGCGTGCACTGGATCGGCCCCGACCACCGCAACCCGTACCAGGAATGGGACTGGATCGAGGTCCTTGACAGCGGCGGCTCCCGGGTGACCTGGGACTGGGTGTGCCCCAAGAAGTCCAACCACTGCGACGGTGCCGACGGGGCGACCTTCATCAACACCGGTGATCTGCCGAGCACCAAGGTGTACACGATCAAGTACTGGTCCAACGGCGGCGTGGTCAGCTACGGCACGCTCCGCGCCACCGCCGAATTCGTCTCGTGAGGACCGTGATGAGAAGCCTTCGTCTTCTGACGCGCGGCTTGGCCGGCGTCACCACCGTGGCCCTTGCGTCCACCCTGCTCTGCGCCAACCCCGTCTCGGCGGCTCCTGATCTGTCCGCTCCGGTGACCGCGTCGCCCACGCCCCCTGTGTCGACGGCGCCGCGGGCGGCGGGCGTCACGGCGTCCGACATCTCTCAGCCGGATGACTTCGCTCTCGCGGTCCAGCGGCTGGTCTACCGGATGCGGCACGACTTCGCCGAGCCGATGCCGGTCGGCCCGCGCGGGTTCACCCACCGGCTCCTCGGCCGGGGCAGCTCCGGAGCGGAGAACGGGGCCACGGTCCGGGTCGGTCATCTCGCCTACGAGGACCCCGGGGAGGTCGAGCTCGTCATCGACCCGGCCGACCTGTACGTCCGGGGGTTCTACCGGCGGTCGAGTAACAGGCTGTACCACTTCAGGGGCAGCGGGATTCCCGACTCGTTCATGCCCGGTGCGTTCCGGATCCAGCTCAACTTCCCGGAGAACTACACCAACCTGCCCGACATCACCGTCAGCCAGGAGAACATCACCGGGGCTGTCAACAACCTGATGTACAACACGGACATCAACACGGGCAGTCCGCTGCAGAGCGCGATCGAGCTCATGGCGGTCACGTTCGCCGAGACGGCCCGCAACCGGCGCGTGGGCCAGGAGGTCTACAACGCGCTGCGCCGGGGCGGCTCCTGGCAGGTCCAGGCCCACGCCAACGCCATCACCAGCTGGGACCACATGGGCGGCGACATCCGGGGTGCTCTGACCGACGGCGACTGGGGCACCACGCGCGGCAGCTACCTCCTCGACGGCCAGCACGGAGGGCAGTTCCGGGGCTACAGCGCCACGTTCCTCCTCGGGTTCGTCTCCCTGATCAAGCGATAGCGGCTCCCGGCGAGTCCGGACCCGGGTCCGGACTCGCCGAGAGCCGGGCTCGCCACCCCGCACGGCCCGCCCACCCGACCGACGCCGCCGGCGACAGGCTCCGGGTACCGACTGGGGCCGGGTCGAGGAGGGCCTGGGTGTTCGGCGCGGCGATCCGAGCACTTGAGCCCCGCTGGGGGAGGGGGTTCCTCACGCTCCGGCGAAACGGGAGAAGATGCGCGCCGCCGGCCGTCCCCAGAGCAAGCCCTCCTACGGCTTCCCGTGCCGGCGCACCGTGCCCGACGGCCGGGTCGAGCGTGCCGAGCCGCATCCAGACCACCTTGCGGTCATGTACCGCAAGCCGGCGGCCGGCCGGCTCTGGCTGTGGAACCGCGCCACGCACAACCCGCTGAAGGAGGCCCTCCTTCGGGAGAGAATCCCGGTGACGGGTGTGGAGCTACTGGAGGTCTGGGGTGTGGCCGCCGTACTGCCGCCGGTGGTGACTGCTCGGTCGTGCAGGCGCTGACCGCTCTGGTCACATCCCGAAGGCCGGCCGTGCTGAGCTCCCACGCCCCTCTGCGCGGCCGTGCCGCGCCCGGGCGCGGCACGAGATCCGTCCGGCGGAAGGAGGTTCGACGCGCAGCACGCCCCACCGGTACGGCCCGATCGAAGAGTTGTACCGCCGTCTGGACGTCGAGGACGGCGAAGCCGCCGCCTCCGTGATCCTGCGACGAGCACGGATCGACGCCGGGCAGGTGGGTCGGCTCGCCGAGATCTTCCCGGGCCGCGGCCTCGCAGTCGAGCTTGCCGCGACCACGTGGCCGAGATGCTGCGCGAGCTCGCCGCGCAGGCCGCGGTGATCCGCGTCTCGACGGACGGAGCGCCGGTGTACCTACCCGAAGGCCGCCGCCGCCCTCCGGCTCCTGGCCGCTCGGGGGCGGAAGGCCGGGGTGATCGCGGCGGTCACCTCGGCCGTCCGGGCCGGGCGAGGACGTAGCGGACCACCTGGCCGGCTTCGAGGCGGTCTTCGAGGACGCCCGCGACGAACCACCCTGACCACAGGCGCCGGACTGCCGGCGTACGTCGACACCCATGCACTACCAGGTATGGCCGAGAGGGCACATGTGCGGATGCTCATGGATGAACTGCCTTGTGCACGTCTTGCCGCAGCCTGACGTGGGGCAAGCGGAGCCGCAGTACTTGCGTTGCGGCGTCACGTCAGGGCCCGCTTGTTCCCAGACGTCGCCGTGGGCACATTGGTGGTCGCCGCTGTGCCCCGACGCGTAAACGCAGGGGGACGACATCTGCCGATCCTCACTGCACGCCGGGCATGGCCCGAGGCCGCAGGTTTGCTGCTCCGGAACACCGCCTGGCAGCAGCCCACCATCGTTGGGTTCAGTGTCTGACATCTGCGGTACCTCCTACTCCGGTCTTCACGTCGGCGCAGCAGGGGAGGTGACACGGTCACAGCTGGCCGCTCGGGGCGGCCTACTGGCGGCGAGGCTCAATTCACCTCGAATGTATTCTCCTGGTGATCTGCCGTGCCTGATCCCGGATTGATATAGATGAGCACTTTGTGTGAACCCTGGTCGAGTCGGCCGAGGCTGACGTAACCCACGGCTGTTTCTCCCGGATTGAGGGACTCCGAGCTCCATTCGACGACAAAATTCCCATCGAGTTCGACTCCGACCCGCGCGATCCCGCCGGCGTCTCCCACATTGGCGAGTTCGAAGCTGATTTGCGTTCCAGAGTCGTGGTGGGGAACCGTGTGGTTGTCGGGATTATCCTGGGGGTCGGGCATCACGCCGATGCCTCCCGGTGCCAGCTCGAACATTTCAGACAAGGTCCTTCTCCTCTCTTGGTGTGCCTTGTGGCGTGTCCAGACCGCGCCGAGCGGGTCAGTCAATGATGACTGTGCCGGGTGGCGCATTCCGCAGGTCCGGGCGCGGGCCTTGTTGCTGGTCGGTGGTGAAGATGTTGTTGGGTTCGTCGTCCCCGAAGAGATCATCTACCGCGTCGAAGACGCCTTCGACTATCTGGCCGGCGGCCTCGACGGCGTCCTCGCCCACACCGAGGATGTCGGTGACTGCCTTTTCCGTGGTCCTGAACGGGTCTCGAACGAGGTCGCTTACGGCGCCTGCGGCGAACGAGGTCACACCAGCCAACGGGTTTGGGCCACTGATCGTTATGAGCGGCAGCTTGATAGTGCTTGTGGGCCCCCACTGCAGACCCAGCTCTGCCTTGAGTCCGATCTCGCCTCCGACGCCGAAGGACTTGCCTCCGATCGTGACACCTACATGCCCACCGATCGAGCCCGCTGATACTCCGACTACGGCACCCCCTCCGTCCAGGCCAATCCCGACAGAGCCACGGGCGGCAGGCCCCTCCAGGTGTCCACCGCCCCCCGCCGCGGCACCCGGAACGTCAACTGAGGCCGACCCCTCTATCCTGGCCGTGACGAATTCTGCAGCGCCCTGAGCGGTGAGAGTTTTTCCGTCGATCGAGCCTCCGAGTTTTACCGTTCCGACTTGCACACGTCCTTGAGCCGTAGCCGTTACTTCGCCCGCGGTTACTCTCAGGGATCCGGACTCGTCGACGAAGCTGTGTTTATAGGAGAAGCTCTCTCCGATAAAATCCAGGGGACCGACTGGCAGCGGCTCATTGGCTCTGACCGGTACCTCCCCTTCGTAGGCTCTCAGGACTCCCGCCGCGTCGCAGACGACGCGTCGATAATGAATCACTCCGCCCGACTTCTGCGGCAGACGTATGCGGCCGAGTTTCCTGATCATGGCGTCGATCAGCACTGTCCGACCCGGGGAGCCGATTCTGTCGATCCGTCTTATCGCATTGACCGGCAGCACCAGCCGACCTGCATCGTCGCCGCTGAATACGGTGTTGTAGATGTTCCAGCCGCCGCCGATGTTGTTTCCGCCGGCTCCGGCGGTCCATCGGTTGGTGCCGTCTCTCCATCCGTCGTGGCGGTACCACTGCAGCAGGCCGTCGGGTGTGATGCCGTAGATCACGCCGTCGTCGCCGCTGAATACGGTGTTGTAGATGTTCCAGCCGCCGCCGATGTTGTTTCCGCCGGCTCCGGCGGTCCATCGGTTGGTGCCGTCTCTCCA
>NZ_JBEYEI010000013.1:0-32203 GCF_040633895.1 Streptomyces sp. NPDC007863 | reverse complement strand
CTCCGTCGTGGCGGTACCACTGCAACAGGCCGTCCGGCGTAATGCCGTAGACGGCACCCGTAGCGTCGCCTGTCATGACTCCTCCAGCTGCTTACACCGAGACACCATCGCAGCCACATCGGCCGGGTTGCAGAGTTCTCTTAAGCGCCGCCGCCGGCGTTTCCCGCACGGCGAGGCGCGTGCGGGAAGAACCCGTCGCGCCGATCAATGCTCGAATACGTCATTCTTCGGCTCCTCCCGGTCCTGGCGTACGCCCGCCGAGCCCCGCCTGCCGTCATGGCCGCATGGGCCAGTGGCCCGTCAAGGAAGGGAAGTCATCGTGGCTGTTTCGACGATGTGATCACGCGCTGCCACGGTGTGGAGCGTCCTCATCGTGCTGCCCCTTGGGATACCGCGGTCGGCGATGCGGTTCAGCCCACACACCCACTGTGTGGGACGGGGGTGGATCCCGCACTTCGGAAGGCCGACGCGACCGGCTGACCTGCATAAACATGAACGCATCGATGATCAGGAATGTCGTCTGTCGTGTCAGGGGCCCGCGCCTACGCTGCCAAGTTCATCAGCCAGCCCAGTGTCCTCTCGACGGACTTGGAGAAGGAGTCCAACGGTGTCGATGGCGATGCTCCGCTTGCGGCCCACGAACTTCTTCCCGGCATCGATGCCCTGCTCGGAAGCGGGGACGCTGGTCGAGGACGCCTTCCTCCAGTCAGCGGGCACCGTAGGCGTGGACGGTGTTCCAGTGCGGGTAGTCGTGCGGCAGGTGGCGCCAGGGGATCCCGGTCCGGTTCACGGAGAGGACAGAGTCGAGGAGGCATCGCAGGTCGTGGTCGAGTGCGGTCCGTGTCGAGGCCGCGGCCGCGGCCTCGGACCGCCAGGCGGTCACGACCGGCTCGACCAGCTCCCACAGGGCATCGGACAAGTCGCGCGGACATCGGCGACGTTCAGGCGCTTGCCGGCTGCCCGTCCATGGCCCGGCGGGAATCGACCGGTCGTTCGAGGCCCGCGGTCCCTGGACGCCGTGCCGAGCCGGGGCGGCGCGAAGCAGCCGGTGCCTTGTGGGCAACGTCGTACCCTCGCCCGTTGCCGTGGTGGTGACGTGGCAAGATCGTCCGACGCCGCGGGCAGGCTTGGACTGACGGGCCGGCAGGAGAGCTGTCGAACACCTCGCGTTGTGCTGACCGGTCGATCGATTGGCGTGCTCCTCGGAGCCTGTTCCGCACCTGGTTCGGCCTCGCCTGATGCCGGTCGAAGTCACCGTGGCTCCGGCCCCGTACGAGGAGCGGCAGTGCCACCGGTCGGTGGTCTTTCCGGGACAGGTCTCCAGGGGCTCGGACCCGGCCGCCCGCATCCCGGGCGACGCCGGCAGCCGGCCGCCGTGGTGTTGATCCCGCCCACCCCCGGCGCCGTCGGGCAGGCGATCACCCGGAAGGACGCGGCCGTGTTCTTGGATTCCGGATTCACGTTCGCGCACGATCGGACGCGGACGTTTCCCGACGTCGGCCAAGGGAGGCGCTCATGGAGCCTGAACGGGAAAGCGGCGCCGTGGGCGGTGCGGCCTCGGCATGGGGCAGCGACGAGACCGCGGCCGAGTGGCTGACGGGTGAAGGGCGGCAGGCCGACGGAGCCCGCGCCGTCGGAGCGGACGACGCGGTGGGCGAGTGGCTGACCGGGCCCCCCGCGCGAGAGCGGTACGAACCGGGCGTCGACGAGGCCGAGTTCCTGCCCGCGCTGGCGTCGATCATCCCGGCCGTCATCAGCGCCGCTCCGGCCATCATCAGCGCTGTCCAGCAGCTCACGAGCAAGCCACCGGCGCCCTCCCGCCTCCCGCCGGCACCGGTGCCTCGCCCGGCCCCGGCCCCGAGCCCGGCCTTGCCGCCGCCGCCGTCCTCCGCCGGTGCTGTCCCCGTTCCCGCAAGCTCGCAGCCGGCGCCGGCCGCGCAGCCTTCCCTTCCGCCGACTCCGCCGCCGCCCGCCGCGGTGCCTCCACAGCCACAGCCACAGCCACAGCCCGCGCCCGGCAGCACGGGCGACATCCTGCGGCAGCTCGCCGTCCTCCTTCCCCGGCTGGTGGACCTCGTCGCTCGACCCGAGGGTCGGGAGTCGCTCACCGATGCCGAGCCGGAACCCTCCTGGCCGCCCGAACCCGGCGGCTCCACCGCATCCGCAGACGACGACTCCCCGGTCGCGCCACCGCGGCGCTCGGACGGGAACCCGGCGCCGCTGCCGGACCGCTCCGCGCTCAACCCGGGTGTCAGTGCCTGCCCGACGAGTCTGCTCGTCGCACGGTTCGGGCGGCCGCGTGATCTGGTGACCGAGGCGTGCCAGGCTCTCACCTCGCCCCTCTGGGAGGGGCGGATGGTGACCGATCAGGTCGGTACGGTCCGGGTGCGGGGCCACCGGCAGGCGGTCGCCCTGTTCCAGGACGCGTTCGCGGCGCTGGAGCAGGCCGACCCGGAGCTCCATGCCCGGACGAGCCCGAGCGGGATGCTCTGTGTGCGCCACGTCCGGGGCCGGCCGGACGTCCTGAGCTCCCACGCGCTGGGACTCGCCCTGGACGTGACACTCGACGGTCGGGTCCCTGTGCCCGTCGGCGGCCGGGTGGAGCAGGGTCTGCTCACCCTGCACGACGTGTTCAGCCGGTTCGGCATCTTCTGGGGCGCCGGGCTCGAGCCCGAGGACGCCGCCCACTTCGAGGTCGGTGCGGACGTCGTGCACCGCTGGATGGACGAAGGGGTCTTCTGATGGCCATCGACCGTGAGCTCGTACTGCAGCTGGCCGCTCAGCGTGCCGGGGTCACCGCGGGCCAGCTGGAGGCGCTGCGCCGGGGGGACTACACCGCCTTCCTCGCCGAACAGTTGGCGACGGGCTCCGAGTCCGAGCCCACACCCGACCTGTCGAACGGGATCGCGGCCGACGCCGTACCGAACCACCCGTCGCATCCCGGACCGGTGTACGCGCCTGGCTCCGCGTCGGCCGACGGGCCGGGGTACGGATCGCAAGACCTCCGGCCGGCGGGCTCCGACGCGCTCGACGCGCCCTCCTGGGCCGAGGTACGGGCCCGGGTCGAGCGGCTCTCGCAGCGGCTTGCCGCGGTCCGGCAGCAGCGGGACGCGGCTCTCGACGTCCTCCGGCAGCTCGCCGCCAAGTTCGGCTGCTGCGCCGGGTGTTGGGGGACCGAAGCCGCTTGCGCGACCTGCGCCGGACTCGGTTCGCCCGGGCACTTCCCGCCCGACCCGCACCTGCGCGAGTGGCTCGCGCCCGCGCTCGCCGCCGTCGCGGACGCCGGCCCCGACCCGGGCGTCGGACCGTACGAGCCGGTTCCCGCCCTTCCCCTCGCCGACCAAGACACCTTGCCCACCCGGACGGACACCACCGTGCCCGTCACCAGCACCAGGAACCGAGGAGAGCGATGACCGTATGGGACGACCTGCTGGACGAGCCGGACGCGCCGGCTGAGTCCGAGAACCTGCTCGACTGGGACGACGAGGCCGAGTTCCTGCCCGGTCTCGGCGCCGTCATCCCGCAGCTCGGGTTCCTCGACCCCGTCGGGGCCGGGATCAGGGCCGTGGGCAACGCCCTCAAACCGCCGCCCCGACCGGCCGCGCCGCACGTCTCCGTGGCGCCGGCGCGGGGTGTCACCCAGGCCACCGTGCAGACGCCCCGGGGGCCGGCGCAGGTGCAGCTCCAGACGCCCCTGGTGCACCGAGACGAGTTCAACGCCGCCGTCGCGCGTCTTCAGGCGACGCTCAACGCCGACTCGGCACGCATCAACACGCTGCAGAAGGACCTGACGACGCTGGGCACCCGCGTCGGCAGCGTCGTCGGCGAGACTCAGGCCGCGATCGCCAAGCAGCAGGCCATGGTGCGCAAGCTGCGCCAGGAGACCCAGGCGTCCCTGCGGAAGTCGCGGGCGGACCAGCAACAGCAGCAGATGACGAACATGATGATGAACCTGCTGATGCAGCAGCAGCTGAGCGGAAGGTTCGAGGACCACTCCCACGCGGTCAGCGGGTCGGCCACGGGCAAGCCGGTGAAGACGGACGGCGACGACAACAGCCTGCTGCCGCTGATGTTCATGATGATGCCCCAGTCGGACGGCGGGGGCAGCGACAACTCGATGACCATGATGATGATGGCCATGGCCATGTCGGGAGGGTTCTGACGTGAACAACCTCATGCCGTTCGTCGCGCTGATGTCCCTGCCGAAGGACCGGCGCCGTCATCTCCTGCCCCTGGCCATGTCCGCGGCCGCCGGGATGCCGGCCGCGCAGTCGGGCGCTCTCGCGGTCATCTCGGCCGACAGCGCCGCCCGTCGCGAGGGCAGGGCCGCCGACGCGGCCGCCACCGACGCGGCGGTCACCGCCGTGACCGAGGTGATCACCGCGGCGGTCGCCAAGGGCGCGGCCCTGACGGCCGAGGACCTCCAGCACATCCCGCTGGCCCAGAAGGCCCTGGCGGCGAAGCCGGACATCCTCGGCTCGGGCACGGTCCAGACACAGTCGGCGACCGGCGGCGCGTCAGGGCCCGCACAGGCGGCGGGAGCCGGTCCCGGTGCGGCCAAGAAGGCTGTTCCGGCCAAGAGGAGCAGCCCGGCCAGGAAGACCGCTGCCCCCAAGCCGTAGGGCCCGCGGTCGGTGGAGAGCGTCGTGCAGGGATGAGCAGAGCACAGCAGGGATCACTATGGCCGTCGACTACGACCCGCACCTGCGGCAGCTGTTGCTCACGACGTCCGAGCGGCAACCGCAGGCGGCGCACGGGCGCCGCGTGGGTGTCATCGCGCGCCTGCGCACGCCGGAGAGCGAGGTGCCCGGTCTGGACGTGGTGGTGCGTGCCGGCACGATCGTGACGGCACGCGTGGACCTCGACGCCGTCACGGAGGTGCGGCGGCACCCCGACGTGCTGAGCCTCAAGCGCACGCACCACTACCTGCCTCATGACGTCGTCGTGCACGACGCACCCCCGTCCGTGACCGCCGTGCCCGGCCCGCAGTGTGCGTCCGAGGCCGGGGAGGCGACGGCCACGGACGCGCCACCGTGGCCGTGGACCGGACGGGGCACCGTGGTCGGCCTCCTGGACTGGGGGTTCGACGTGGCCCATGTCGACTTCGTCCGGCCCCCCGCCGCCGACGGCGGCGACAGTGGGGGCAGCCGCTTCCTGTCCCTGTGGGACCAGCGCGGCGGCCGTACGCCGTCGAGCCCGCCGGCGTACGGCTACGGGCGGGTGCTCGACACGGCCATGGTGAACCGGGCGCTCGCGCAACCGAATCCGTACGAGTTCCTCGACTACGACCCGGCCCAGTCCGACCCGTACGGCCAAGGGACCCATGGCACACACACCTTGGGCATCGCCTGCGGCAACGGCCGGTCGGGGGCGCCGAGAAGCCTCGCACCGGACGCGTCGATCCTCGCCGTGCACCTGCGCGCCGACGACACGTCACCGTACGACACCCTCGCCGATTCCGTCCGAATCCTCGAAGGCGTCGACTGGATCTTCCGGACGGCCGGTGACCGGCCCGTCGTGCTCAGTATGAGTTTGGGCAGGGTCGGCGGGCCCCATGACAGAACTCCTCTGGTGGTCAGCGCACTCGACGCCCTCCTCGAAGTGCCGGGCCGTCAGATCGTCTGCTCGGCGGGCAACTACTTCGCCACGGCCCAGCACTGCAGTGCCCAACTGGCCGAAGGCACCCCGGTCGAGTGGGGCTGGACCGTCGAACCTCCGCACGCCGTCGACGCCGAGATGGAGATCTGGTACCCGGCGGCCGATGAGCTGACGGTGGAACTGGTGGCGCCCGACGGCACGCTCGCGGCCCGGCTCCCGCCCGGCGCCGAAGGGGTCGTCCGGGACGCGGGCCGGGTCGTCGTCTCGGGTTTCCACCGGCGTACGGATCCGGGGAGCGGGGACCACGTCGTGGACCTGTTCCTGTGGCCGGGCGCCCCGCAGGGCACGTGGCGGGTGCGGCTGCTGCCGGGGCGCATCGAACGGGGCGAGGTGCACGGCTGGATCGAGCGAGCGCACCGCGGCCGCCAGAGCCGCTTCACGGCACCCGACCCGCTGTTCACGACCAACACCCTGTGCAACGGCGCCCGCACCCTCGCCGTCGCGGCCTTCGACCAGCGCGCGCCCGGCGAGCCCCCGGGTGGGTTCAGCAGCGCGGGGCCGGCCAGGGACCTGCGGGTGAAGCCCGACCTCGCCGCGCCCGGGGTCGCGATCACGGCGGCCCGCTCCTCGGCGCCCGTCGACGGACGACGCGTGCGGGACGGTGTCACCACCATGAGCGGCACGAGCATGGCGGCGCCGCACGTGGCCGCGGCTGTCGCCGTCCTGTTCGAGGCGGCGGGACGGCCGTTGCACTCGGACGAGATCACCGACCTGCTGCGCAGCACGGCACGCCCTTCCCCCGCCGGACGCGACCGCATGGGTCACGGCAGGCTCGATGTCGGCGCAGCCCTCGCGCGGCTCGCCGAACTCGAACGAAGGGCGCCCGCCGGCGATTCGGCGACCACCGGCACGCCCCGCACCTCACGCCCACAACCGGACAGCGCAAACCGAACGCCCGACGAGGCGACCGACGATGGATGAGGACCTTGTGGCAGACGACAGCAGGCAGTACGAGGCCGGCTTCGGTGAACTTGACGCCATCGCCTGGCTGACCGAGGCGGAGGCCGAGCCCGCCCCCGCCACGCCCGCGCCGCGAACCGCACCGACCGAAGCCGCTCTGGCGGCTCTTCAGGTGGTGCCGCCCCTGCTGGAGGCGATCCCGGCGCTCCTCGACGCGCTGGTGCGCACGACAGCGTCGCACGCGCCCGACTCTTCCTTCGGCCCCCGCGCGGCCGAGGGCTGGACCGGGTCGGAGTCCGGCCTCGCGTACGCCCGGGAGTCGGACGTGCCACGGCAGGTCTGGGAGTACGTGGAACCCGGCTGGGACGCCGGCTCCTCTCCCGAGGTGGGCTTCATCGCGCTCGCCGGGGTCCTCATCCCCGCCGCGGAGCTGGGGCTCGGCGTCTTCGACAGGCTGCAACAGCACGTGTTCAACGGGGACTTCTCCGTCACCGCGACGCCGGCGTCGTACATCCACAGTCCGAGTCCCACCGGCCTGGCGATCCAGAAGAGGACCTTCCGCTTTCCGGTCACCGCGCACCACCCCAGGTACTTCATCGACTCCCAGACCTTCTGGTTCGACGTCGTGCTCGAATACGACGGCTTCAACGTGCGCCGCGTCTCGGTCACGGAGGACCGAGGCCGGTCCAGCTCGCTCCACGCCTCGGACTTCACGATCACCTTCACGCCGTCCGCCTACACGGCCGCGAACGAGCCCGTGTCGGCGATCGTCTACTCGATCGCCGGGCGCTGGGACCCGGTGGGCCGCGGAGACGAGAGCTTCAGCGGCCGGTTCGTCGTGGACGCGGCCGGGAATCTCACCGGGCTTCAGGTCTCCTCGTCCCAGAAGTGGGTGCGTCATGGTGCGCTCACCCAGTCCGGGGGCGGGCCGGTCCCCCGGCCGACGACCTCGTCGCACATCACGACCGTCCACTTCGACCCCGCGGGCAGCTACGCGCTGCCCCAGCAGAAGATCCGGCACGTCCACGACTGGTACATGGGGCTGCCGACGGCGGTACAGACGGAGATCCGCAAAGGCAACCAGCCGATCCGCCTGACCGGGCGGGCATCGACCACCGGGACCGTCCAGCAGAACCAGGACCTCGCGCGCAAACGCGCGGACGCGGTGGGGAAGATCCTCCGGGACCTGGCGGGCGCCGCCGCGCGGCTCGACATCGAGGTGCACGGCGAGCTCGGCGCCAAGACACCCGACAGCAAGGAGGAACCCGACGAGCGGCGCGTCGACCTGGAATGCCGCTTCGAGGTCTACCAGATGTGACGTGCCGCGACGCGTTCCGGCCGCCGTGTCAGGGGGCGGTGAGCCGGCGGCCCGGCGGCGTACGTGCGGGTCGGTGGCGTCGGCCGGGGGCGGGCGGCCCCCGGCAGGAGGGGCGAGGGGGTGGCTACGGGGTCCCCGGGGGCATCGGGGTCCCGGGGGACCCGGGGGTGTCCCGCGTGTGGCGTTCGGCGCGGAAGCCCGTGACCGCCACGGCGACGAGGCAGCAGGCGATCACGGTCTCGGCCCAGAGGAAGGCGAGGTAGTCCAGGAGGCTGCCGATCGGGGGCGTTCCGGGGGCGGTGTTCCGGAAGGCGGCGAGTGCGAAGAGCGTGGCGGCCATCCAGCCGAGGGCGGGCCAGGTCAGTCCCTTGCGGCGGGTGACGAGGAACCAGGCGCCGAGGAACACGGCGACGGCCAGGGCCCACATGGCCACCATCATGAAGACGGCGAAGACGAGCACGCTGTCGGAGCGGCCGAGGGCGACGGCGTAGTACGCGGTCCCGTTCCCCTCGCTGGCGTCCACCGCCGCGGAGAAGAGCGCGTCGCCGTTGGTGAGCGTGACGCGGACGGGGACCTGCTCGCCGCCCTGGACGGCGGTGAACTCGATCGCCGCGTCGTAGGCGTCGAAGGGGTAGTCGGTGATCGAGCCGCCCGTCAGGGCGACGGCCAGGTCCGTGGTCGCGATGCGGCTGTGCGCCGGGAAGGACAGGTCGCCCCGGGTGGAGGGGGAGGTCTGCAGCGTCAGGTCCTCGGCGGGGGAGACCCCGCCGGCCTCGGCCAGGCGGCCCCGGGGGGTGACCAGGACGCGGAGGACCAGTTCCCGGCCGGCGGCGTCGACGCGCTGGACCGAGGCGCCGACGTCCACCCGGTCCGGGGGCGAACCGCCCACGGCGTACACGGTGTCCTGCGTCTGGCGTTCGCCGAACTGGACCCAGATGCCCAGGGCGGCGGCGGCCGCGATCAGGAGGCAGGCGAGGGCGGCGGGAAGCAGGCCGCCCCGGGTCGGTCCGCGGCGGCGGGTGGTGGACACGCGGGCCCTCCTCGGTCTCTTCTCCGGCACGTGTCGGTCGGCTGTCGTCGGTCGGCTGTCGTCGGTCAGTCGACCGGCTTGCCGGGCTGGTCGTGGGTGGCGCAGTGGATCCCGCCGCCTCCGGTGGCGATGGTGTCGATGTTCACCTGCACGACGTCCCGCTTGGGGAAGTGCTCCTGGAGGATGCCCCGGGCGCGGTCGTCGGCCTTCCGGTCGCCGAACTTGGGCATGTACACCGCGTCGTTGCCGATGTAGAAGTTCGCGTACGTCGAGAGGAAGTCGTCGCTGTAGCCGCTGATCCGGTCGGGGTCGGGCTGCGGCAGGTCGATGACCTCGAAGGGGCGGCCCTTCGCGTCGGTGGCCTCGCGCAGCACGGACGCGGCCTGGTCCGAGGAGCGCGACCAGGAGTCGGCGGGCATGCCGGGGAACGCCCGGTCCAGGAGGATCACACCGGGGGCGGTGAACCGGACGAGGCTGTCGACGTGGGCGTCGGTGATGTCCTCGCCTCGGACGCCCTTCAGCCAGATCACCTTCTCCATGCCGAGGAGCTCCTTGAGATCGGCCTCGATCTCGGCGCGGCTCATGCCCGGGTTGCGGTTGTCGTTGACGATCGAGCTCTCGGTGACGAGGAGGGTTCCCTCGCCGTCCGTCTCGAAGGAGCCGCCCTCGGCGACGAGGGGGGCCTCCTCGCGGGGGATCCGGTATTTGGCGAGCAGCTTCCGGCCGACCTGGGCGTCGTTGTCGTGGACCTGCTTCTCGCCCCAGCCGTTGAAGTGGAAGTCGACGCCGACCACCTCGCCGGCCTCCTCGACGAAGACGGGCACGGTGTCGCGGGCCCACAGGTCGTCGACGGCGAGCGGGATGACCTCGACGTCCCGGCCGCACGCCTTCTGGGCCGCGGCCACCTGGTCGGGGCGCGCCATCATCACGACGTACTCGTACGCGGCGATGGCCCGGGCCACGCGCGCGATGTCCTTCCGCACGTACGGCAGGTCCTCGCCCCAGACGGACGGGAGGGCGGGCCACGACATGAAGGTGCGGGCGTGGCTCTCCCACTCGGCGCCCAGGCGGCGGTCCACGTCGGTGCCGGTACCCCTGCCGGCGGCGGAACCGGTGGCGGAACCGGTGGCGCCCGCGCCCGACCCGCCGGGGTCGGTGGGGCCGCACGCCGTGGAGCCGAGGGCGAGTGCGCCGATCCCGGCGAGCACCCGCAGGGCGGAGCGGCGGGAGGGGCGGAAGTCGGACATCGGGGTCTCCGATCGAGGTGGGGGCGGAGCAGGTCAACAGCGTGCACGGACGGGCCCGCCGAACCCCGGCATGGCCGGGCCGGAAGGGGCCGTGTCGTGTCGGCCCGGGGGCCTGTCGTGCCGCCACTCTGACATTGACTGAATATTCAGTCAAACCCTGGGTCGGGATGCACGGGTGCCGGGTGCCGGGGGCTGTGGTCCAGGGCTCCGGGTCAGCGGCTCAGGCGTTCGATTTCGAGGGCGACCGCCTCCTTCAGGAGTTCGCGGGCGTGGGGCAGGGGGAGCGCGCCGCTGAGCCAGCGCGTGCTGAGCCCTTCCAGGAGGCCGGTGAGCCGCTCGGCGGAGGCCGTCAGGGCGGGCGCGGGAGCGGTCGGCCGGATGCCGCCCAGGAGGTCCGCGACATCGTGGATCCAGGACAGCGTGGCCCTGGCCAGGTCGCCGCGCAACTCGGGCTCGAAGACGGCGCTGGCGCGCAGCTCGCCCCAGGCCGTGCTGTTCTCGCGGACCTCGGGGAGGTCCTGGAACTCCAGGAGCAGGGACTGCTCCAGCTCCCACCGGGGGTCCTGGGGCGCGCCCGTGCGGGCGTCGCCGTCGGCGCCGTCCTCGCCGGAGGTGTACCGGTCGGCCCGGTCGCTGATGAACTCCAGGGTGTGCCGGAGGACGCCGGCCCGGTCCTTGAAGTGGTAGTAGATCAGCGCGGTGGAGACCCCGGCCTCGGTGGCCAGTTCCTCCATGCGCAGCCCGCGCACTCCTCGCCGGGCTATGACCCGGGCGGCGCCTTCCAGGATGGCGCCTCGGCGGTCCGTCGCCACGTGTGTTCCCCTCCCGTGCGGTCCGAGTGGCCAGTGTCGCATGTTGACTGAATCTTTAGTTAGATGCACGATGCGCCCGTTGCGTCCGTCGACCCGCGTCCCTTCGTTCCCCTCGTCGAAAGAGCCCCGTATGTCCGCTCAGCTTCCCGGTGCACAGCCCGTCCACATGGCGCTGACGGCCGACGACCCGCGAGAGATCGGCGGCTACCGCCTCCAGGCGCGACTGGGCTCGGGCGGCATGGGCGTGGTGTACCTGGCCCACACGCCCGGCGGCCGCCCCATCGCCCTGAAGGCGGTGCGGGAGGAGTTCGCGGGGGACCCCGGGTTCCGACTGCGCTTCGCCCGGGAGGTGGCCAGCGCCGAGCGCATCCACGGCCTGTTCACCGCGCAGGTGGTCGCCTCGGGCGTGGACGCCCCCACCCCGTGGCTCGCCACCGCCTACGTCCCCGGCCCGTCGCTGCACGAGGTGGTCCACCGGCACGGCCCGCTCCCGGTGCGCACGGTCCTCATGCTGCTGGCCGGGATCGCCGAGGCGCTGGAGGCGATCCACCGGGCCGGTGTCGTCCACCGCGACCTCAAGCCGGCCAACGTGCTGATCGCGGAGGACGGCCCCCGGGTCATCGACTTCGGCATCGCGCGGGCCGCCGACGCCGTCGCGCTGACCGGGACGGGCCTGCGCATCGGCACCGCCGCGTTCATGGCGCCCGAGCAGGCGCTCGGCGGCCCGGTGTCGCCGGCCACCGACGTCTTCGCGCTCGGCGCCCTCGTCACGTACGTGGTCAGCGGCGAGGCACCCTTCGGGGCGGGGCCGGAGTCGGCGGCGCTCTACCGGGTGGTCCACGAGGAGCCCGACCTCGCGCGCGTGCCGGAGGACCTGCGCGACGTGACGGCCTGGTGCCTCGCCAAGCGGCCCGAGGACCGCCCGTCGCCGGCGGACCTGATCGCGGCCGTCCACGCCCACCCCCTCGTGGGTTCCCGGCCCGAGTTCGGGGAGGGCTGACTCCCGTGGTCGATCGGCAGCGAGGTGGCGGGACGGGCGGCGCGGCAGGAGTCGCCGGCCCGGCAGGAGTCGCCGGCCCGGCCGGCCGCGGCGCCGGTGCACGCGTGGCCGACGCTCGCGGCGCCGGCGGCCACGCCCGCCGGGCCGACTCCGCCGGGTGTCACTCCTGGTGGGCCGCCCGGTGTCCCGGCTTCGCCGGGCGCGGGGGCACGGGCTCCGGGCGTCGCGGTCGCTCCGGGTGCGGCGCCGTCTCCGGAGCGGCCGGTGCGGGGCGGTGGGAGGCCCTCCGGCTCGCCCGCGCGCCCGGCGCGACGGAGCCGGTGGCGTCCGGTGGCCCGGGCCCTCGCCGCGTGCGCGGCCGCCGGAGCGATCGGCGGCGGGATGTACCTCCTCGGCCCGCCGCCCGGTACCGAACCGGAGTCCCCGGCCGCCTCCCCGGCCTCCTACGGCCGGGTCGGCCAGGAGGTCACGCTCACCGCCCCGGACGACAGCTACGAGTTCGACCTCGGGACCCGGAAGGTCGTGCCCGCCGACACGGCCCGCTGGTACCTGGCGCGGGACGGGTCGGAGTTCGTCCTGCCCGAGGACGGCGACGCCTACGTCGCCGACGGGGGCGAACTGGGTCCCGCCGACTGCGTCCGGGGCGTCGACACGGAGCCGGTCACCCGGATCGCCTTCGCCGACCTGGCCGACGAGAGGCCCTTCTGCATCCGCGGCGCCGACGGCCGGGACCTCGTCGTCGTGTGGCTCCTGGAGGCCCGGGCCGACGGCGGGCCGGTCACCGTGCTCTTCGAGCACTACCGCCGGGAGTAGGGGAGTGGGGGGCGTAGGGGGGAGGGGCGGTAGGGGAGGAGTGGTCAGGCGGCGGGCGGTCCGACGGGGACAGTCCTGGCGAGATCATTGACTGAATTTTCAGTCTGCTGAACGATGGGCGTGCCCGTCCTCCCCTCCCTCCCCTCAGGCAGGAACCCATGGACACTCCCACCACCTCCCGGCGCCGCCTGCTCCACCTCGGCGCGGCGGCCCTGCCGCTCGCGGCCCTCGGCTCGGCGCTCCCCTCGGCCGCCGCCCACGGCACCACCGCCCGGACCGGCTCAAGATCCGGCGCGGCGGCTCCGGCTTCCTCTCCAGCTACACCAACTACTACACGGTGAACGGCGCCGTGCTCGTCCCGCACTTCGGCGACCCCGGCGCCGACGCCGCGGCCGCCTCGATCCTCGCGGCCGCGTACCCGAGCCGGAACGTCGTCCAGCTGAACATCGACGACATCGCGAGCGGCGGTGGCGGCATCCACTGCGCCACCCAGTCGCAGCCCGCCGTCCCGCCGGCCGTCTGACCGCTCGTCCCCGCCCGCCCCAGCCGGGGCGGGCGGGGCCCGGTAAGGTTCGGGCCATGGCGTCTCGCAGTACTCAGATCCTCGAAGCGGCCGCCCGGGTGATCGCCCGGCGCGGGGTCCGCGGGCTGCGCGTGGAGGAACTCGCCGCCGAGGCGGGCGTCTCCACCGCGCTGATCTACTACCACTTCAAGGACCGCAACGGGATCCTGCTGAAGACGCTGGAGTTCATCAACGACCGCGCCGAGCGGTACACGACCGAGCGCGACCCGGACGCCCCGCCGCTCAGCCCGCGCGAGGAGCTGGAGCACACGCTGCTGCTGGAGCTCCAGGACACCACCGAGGTCCGGGAGAACAGCAGCGCCTGGGGAGAGCTGCGCGCCAGCGCGGTCTTCGACGACGTCCTGCGCGAGGACCTGACCCGGGCCACGCTCGTCTGGGTCCAGGAGGTCGCCGCGCTGCTCGGCCGGGTCCAGCCGATGGCCCCGGCGGTCGCCCTCGCGGGCGCCGCCGAGCGGCTCACCGCCCTCCTGGAGGGCCTCAGCATGCGATGGCTCAGCGGCACGCTCCAGATCTCCCACGCCCGGGCCCTGATGAGCGACGGCATCGACGCCGAGATCGAACGGCTCGGCCGCCGCTGACACCCGCGGGCCCGCGGGCCGGGCGCGGTCCTTGTCGGACCCGCGCCCGGCCCGCGGGCCCGTTTTTCGTCGTTGCCACTGCCCGCGTTCCGATCCGTGCGCTCCCCACGCCATCCCGCTCCGAAAGCCATGTCCTGACTCTTGACTGAATTTTCAGTCGGGAGGAGGATGCTGTGCACACCGCGTACCCGTCCCCACACTCGCGCCAGGCAGAGCCGGCGCCGCCGACGGGTACTTCTGGCGAAACGAAGAGAGACCCGTGATGACTGCATTCCGTATGCCCGCCGAGTGGTCCGAGCACGAGGCGTGTCTCATGGCCTGGCCCGTCCGCGAGGACCTGTGGGGCGACGTGCTGGACGACGTCAAGGGGGAGTACGCGAACGTCGCCCGTGCGATCGCCGGGTTCGAGCCCGTCACCATGGTCGCGCCGCCCGGCCACGGCGACGAGGCCCGCGCCAGGTGCGGCGACGGCGTCACCGTCGTCGAGCTGGCGCAGGACGACTCGTGGTTCCGCGACTCCGCCCCGCTCTTCGTCCTCGACGGCGACGGCAACCGCGCCGGCGTGGACTTCCGCTTCAACGCCTGGGGCCGCAAGCACCACCCGTACGACTCCGACGACCGCGTCGGCGCGCTCCTCCTGGAGCACCTGGGCGTCGAGCGCATCGCCTCCGGCATGGTCCTGGAGGGCGGGGCGATCACGGTCGACGGCGAAGGCACCCTGATCACCACCGAGCAGTGCCTGCTCCATCCGAACCGCAACCCCGGGCTCACCCGCGAGCAGATCGAGACCGAGCTGAAGGACCGGCTCGGCGTGGAGAAGGTGATCTGGCTGCCGTACGGCGGTCTGCTCGACACGGAGACCGACGGGCACGTCGACGGCGTCTGCGCCTTCGCCGCCCCCGGCACGGTCGTGGTCTCCCTGCCCGACGACCCCGACCACCCGGACTACGCCCGGATGCGCGCCAACCGGGCGGTCCTGGACTCCACCCGCGACGCCCGCGGCCGGCGGCTGGAGGTCGTCGACGTGCCCCAGACCGCCTTCGCCGACCTGCCGGACGGCGAGGTCGAGGTCTCGTACCTCAACTACTACGTGGCCAACGGCGGCGTCGTCGTCCCCGTGGCCGGACAGCCCCAGGACGAGGCCGCCCTCGCGGTGATCGCCTCCGCGTACCCCGGCCGCGAGGTCGTCCCGGTGCGGGCCGTCGCGATCGCCTACGGCGGCGGCGGAGTCCACTGCATCACCCAGCAACTGCCGGCGCCCGGCACCCCCAGGTAGGGCGACCCCGCCGCCCCGCACCGGTTGCTCCGCCCCGCACCGACCCCGCCGCGCTTCCCGCTCCCGCCGGGCCTCCGGCCCCTCAGGGCCACGGCCGCCCTCCGGATCGGACGGGTGCTGCCCGCCGGACCGTATCGGGCCCGGGTGACCTGTGTCCGCGCCCGCAGTGACCCGTATCGGATCCGCGGTGACCAGGTCTGGATCCGTAGCAACCCGTACCGGATCCGCAGCGACCCGTACCGGATCCGCGATCAACCGTCAGGGGACCTGCGGCCAGCCGCGCAGGGAGCCGTGGCGACCTGTTCGGTTCCGCCGGCGACCTGTCCCCGATTCCGCCCCCGACAGGTCGGCCCCGCCGCCCGCCGGTCGCCTTCCCTCCCCCCTCCCCCCTCCCCCCTCCCCGTACCCTCACCGAAAGACAGCGCGACGATGACGATGACGATCACGACAGCGCCCTCCCCGCGTCGCAGACGCCTCTCCGGCCGGTGTGGCCGGAACGGCCAAAACGGCCGGGTCGGCCGGAGTGCCGCCGCGACCGCGGTCCTTTCCGCCCTCGCCCTGCTCGCCGCGTGCTCCGGCCCGCCGAAGGGCGGCGCGAGCGGTGTCGAGGCCCGGCTCTCCGCCTCCACGCCCCCCGCCCGCGCCGACATCGACTCCTTCTCCTGGGCGCTCTACGCCGAGCCGCCCACCCTCGACCCCACGGTCGCCTTCGACTACCCGCAGAACACCGTCCTGGCCAACGTGTGCGAGAGCCTCATGCGCTGGACGCCGCAGCTCACCGTCGAACCGGGTCTCGCCCGCACCGCGGCCAACCCGGACCCGCGGACCTGGGTGTACGACCTGCGGGCCGGCGTGCGCTTCCACGACGGGCGGACCATGACCGCCGACGACGTCGTCTTCAGCCTCGGCCGGCAGACCGACCCCAAGAACGCGGCGGCCTGGGCGCAGGTCTTCCGGAACGTCGCCTCCATCCGTGCGACCGGCCCGCTCCAGGTGACCGTCCGCCTCAAGCGGCCCGACTCCCAGTTCCCGCAGTACATGGCCACCGCCGCCGGCGTCGTCGCCTCGAAGGCGGGCGTCGAGGCGGCGGGCAGGGACTACGGCACCACCGGCGGCCTCGCCTGCACCGGCCCCTTCGAGCTCGGCGCCTGGCAGAAGGGCCAGTCCATCGAGCTGAAGCGGTTCGACGGCTACTGGGGCACCCGGGCCAAGGCGAAGAAGGCGGTCTTCCGCGTCCTCACCGACCCCTCCGCCCGCACCAACGCCCTGCTCAGCGGCGAGATCGACGGCGGCTACCTCATCCCCACCGAGAGCTACGCCCGGCTGAAGGCCTCCGGTGTCGGCACCCTCTACTTCGGCGAGGGCCTCAGCACCGTCAACGTCAACATCACGAACATGAAGGGCGCGCTCGGCGACGTCCGGGTCCGCCGCGCCCTCTCCCTCGCCCTCGACCGCTCCGGCTTCGTCACGGCAGGACTCGGCGGTGCCGGCACCGCCACCGGCTCCCTCACCACCCGCGCCGCCTGGGCCGCCGCACCGGAGAACGCCCTCAGGAAGGCCTTCGACGGGCTTCCGCCCACCGAGCCGGACATCGAGAAGGCCAAGGCCCTGATCGCGGAGGCCGGTGCCGCCGGCACGACCCTGACCATGGTCACCAGCCCCATCGGCCAGGACGTCTCGCTCCTCGCCACCGCCGTCCAGGCCGCCGGCACCCGGATCGGCCTCGACATCCGTCTCAAGACGGTCTCCCCGAACGCCTTCACCGCGCTCTTCACCGACCCCGAGGCGCGCGAGGGCGTCGACATGTTCCCGCTCACGATCTACAACTCCATCACCGACCCGCTCGACCTCCTCACCAACTTCAAGACCGGCGCGTACCTCAACTACGCGGGCCACAGCGACCCCCGGTACGACGAACTCGTCGACCGTGCCTCCGCCGCGTACGACCCCGCGGCGCGCATGGAGGCCGAGGCCGAACTCAACCGCCTCGCCGCCGAGCGGTTCCTGTGGATCCCCGTCGCCGAGTGGCCCACCTCGGTCTTCCTCAACGAGCGGATCACCGGCGCCCCCACGACCATCTCGTACATGTACGGGCCGTGGGCCGCCTCCGTGGGGGCCGCGCGGTGAGCTTCCTCCGCTTCGCCGTACGGCGCGTGGCGGAGATGGCCGCGACCCTCCTCGCCGCCTCCTTCGTGGTCTTCGGCGCCCTGTACCTCGCCCCGGGCAGCCCGGCGAGCTTCCTGCTCGCCGGCCGCTCGGCCTCGCCCGAGGCGCTGGCCGCGGTCAACGCCCAGTACCACCTGGACGACCCCTTCGCCGTCCGCTACCTCAGCTGGCTCGGGGACATGCTCCAGGGCGACTTCGGGCGCTCCCTGACCTACCGCACCGACGTCTCGCGCCTCCTGGCCGACCGGCTGCCGACCACCCTGCTCCTGATCGGCATGGCGCTCGTCGTGGTCGTGGCCGTCGGCCTGTTCCTCGGCCGGCTCTCCGCCGTCCGCGGCGGCGCCACCGACACCGCCGTCCTGGTCGGCACGACCTTCGCCGTCGGCACCCCGTCGTTCGTCGCCGCCGTGCTGCTCCAGGGCGTCTTCGCCGTGAAGCTCGGCTGGTTCCCCAGCAGCGGCGCCGGCGACGGCCTCCTCGACCGGGTCCGGCACCTCACCCTGCCCGCCCTCGCCCTCGCGCTCTACCTGATCGGCATGCTCGCCCGCGTCACCCGCTCCGCCATGCTCGAAGCCCTCGACGGCGAGCACGTCACCGTCGCCCGCAGCAGGGGCGTCCCCGAGCGGCACGTCATCCGCCGCCACGTCTTCCGCAACGCGCTGGGCACCGTCCTCACCACCGGCGGACTCATCGTCTCCACCCTGCTCGTCTGCACGATCCTCGTGGAGACCGCCTTCAGCATCGGAGGCGTCGGCCAACTCCTGGAACTGTCCACCTCCACCAAGGACTTCCCGACCGTCCAGGCCATCTCCTTGATCATCGTCGCTCTCTTCATGACCGTGAACCTGATCGTCGACCTGCTGCTGCCGCTGGTCGACCCGCGGATCACGCTCGGATCGAGGAGCTCCTCCGCATGACCGCCGTCCTCACCCGCAGGCCCGGCCTCGCCCGGCTGCGCACCACCCGGTCCCCGCTCCACCTGCTCTGCCTCGGCTTCGTCGGCCTCGTCACCGCCGCCGCCCTGCTCGCGCCCTGGATCGTCCCGTACGACCCCCACGCGGTCGACCTCGGCAACGCGCTCGCGGGCCCGTCCGCCGCGCACCCGCTCGGTGCCGACGCCGCCGGCCGCGACACGCTGTCCCGGCTGCTGCTCGGCGCCCGCACCTCGCTCCTCGGGCCGCTGGGCGTCGTGCTCTTCTCCACGCTCGCCGGCATCGCGATCGGCACGGCGGCGGCCTGGCGCGGCGGCTGGCTCGACTCCGTCCTGTCCCGCTCCACCGAACTCGTCTTCGCGTTCCCCGGCATGCTGCTCGCGATCCTGATCATCTCGATCCACGGCGAAGGGCTGCTCGCCCCCGTCATCGCGCTGTCGCTCGCCTACCTGCCGTACGTCAGCCGGCTCACCCGCTCGCTCGTCCTCGCCGAACGCGCCCGCCCCTACGTGAGCGGCTACCGGGTCCAGGGCCACTCGGCGCTCCAGATCTGCCTGCGCCACATCCTGCCCAACATCGCCCCCGTCGTCCTCGCCCAGTCCACCATCAACTTCGGCTACGCGCTCATGGACCTGGCCGGCCTGTCCTTCCTCGGCCTCGGCGTCCCCGCCCTCACCCCCGACTGGGGCCGCATGGTCTTCGACGGACAGACCGCGATCCAGCACGGCTACCCGCTCTCCGCGGTGCTGCCCTGCGTGTTCATCGTGCTGACCGTCGTCGCGTTCAACGTCGTCGGCGAGCGCTGGGCCGACCGCGTCGCCAGGAGAGACCGATGACCCCCACGAGACCACCGCACGCCCTCGACATCCAAGGCCTGCGGGTCACGCTGCCCGGCACCGCCCGCCCCGTCCTCGACGGCGTCGACCTGCGCGTCGCCGCCGGCGAGACCGTCGCCCTCGTCGGCGAGTCCGGCTCCGGGAAGTCCCTCACCTCGCGCGGCGCCCTCGGCCTGCTGCCGCCCGGCACCGCCGTCGAGGGCCGGATCCGGGTCCGCGGCCACGACGTGCTCGCGATGAGGCCCGAGCAGCTGCGCGCCCTGCGCACCGACACCGTCGCCATGGTCTTCCAGGACCCCCGGGCCGCCCTCAACCCCATGCGCCGCATCGGCGACTTCCTCACCGAGGGCGTCATCCTCACCCGGACCATGAACCGGGCCGACGCCACCGCCCGCGCCGCCGAACTCCTGCGCGCCGTCGGCCTGGACGACTCCGCGCTGCGCAGCTACCCCGGCCAGGTGTCCGGCGGCATGCTGCAACGCGTCATGATCGCCGCCGCGCTCATGGGCGACCCCGAGCTGCTCCTCGCCGACGAGCCCACCACCGCGCTCGACGTCACCACCCAGGCCGAGGTCATCGCCCTCCTCGCCGAACGGCGCGCCCGATTCCGCACGGGGCTGCTCCTCGTCACCCACGACCTCGACCTCGCGGCGGCCGTCAGCGACCGGGTCTCCGTCATGTACGCCGGCCGGATCGCCGAGAGCGGCCCCGCCGACGCCCTCTTCGCCCGGCCCCGGCACCCGTACACCGCCGCCCTGCTGGCCTCCACCCCCCGCCTCGAAGCGCCCGGCGGCCGGCTCGCCGCCATCGACGGCCAACCCCCCGACCTCCGGCAGGAGTCGATCGGCTGTCCGTTCGCCGCCCGCTGTCCCCTCGCCACGGAACTCTGCGCGCGGCAGGCGCCCGAACCGAGACCCGCGCCCGGCCTCCCGGACCACCGGGCCGCCTGCCACCACACCGACCGGCTCGAAGGGAGCCCCGCCGATGCCTGAGCCCGTCCTGGAGGCCGTCGGCCTCCACCGCGCCTACGGGAGCGTCCACGCCGTCGACGACGTCTCCTTCGTCCTCCCCGAGGGCGGATCCCTCGGCATCGTGGGGGAGTCCGGCTCGGGCAAGACCACCACCGCCCGCATCGTCGTCGGACTGGAGCGGGCCGACGCCGGAGACGTACGGATACGGGGCCGGGCCCGGGACGGCGGCCGCGGCCGGGCCCGGCGCCTGGCCCGCGCCCGCGAGGTCCAGATGGTCTTCCAGGACCCGTACCTCTCCCTCGACCCCCGCACCGGCGTCGAACAGGTGCTGCGCGAGACCCTGGGCCTGCACTTCCCCGGCACCGACCACGACCGGCGCGTCCGCGAACTCCTCGACCAGGTCGGCCTCGGCACCCGGGCCGCCGACGCCCGCCCCCGGCAGCTCTCCGGCGGCCAGCGGCAGCGGGTCGCCATCGCCCGCGCCCTCGCCGTCGAACCGGCCGTCCTCGTCCTCGACGAGGCCGTCGCCGCCCTCGACGTCTCCGTCCAGGCCCAGATCCTCAACCTGCTCGCCGACATCCGCGAACAGACCCGGATCGGCTACCTGTTCATCACCCACGACCTCGGCGTGGTCCGGTGCGTCACCGACGACGTCATCGTGATGCGCCGGGGACGCGTCGTCGAGGCCGGCCGCACCGCCGAGGTGCTCGCCGACCCCCGACACCCCTACACCCGGCTGCTGTTGGATTCCGTACCCCGTCCCGGCTGGGACCCCGCCGCGATCGCGGCCGCCCGCCGCGCCCTCTGACCCTGGGAAAGGGGGGCGAGAGCGGGCGCCGACGACGGAATCCGCACCGAGAACCCGGTCGATTCCTTACGTCCAAGGGATTGACTGAAATTTAAGTCAGTTCCTACGGTGTCTCCATCCGGGCGGCACCCGACGTCTCCCAAGGCCCGCCGGATTCGTGGAAGCACCCGTGAACAGGAGCCCGCATGGGGCCAGTTGCCTCGCAGACGAATGATCCCGCCCCCCTCGCCGGGATCGAGCAGCACTCGATCGACTGGGTGCCCCTCTCGGAACGGCACGGCAAGCCGTCCGACGTGGGAGCCATCTGGTTCGTCGGCAGCCTCAACCTCACCGGCCTGGCGACCGGCGTCGTGACCCTCTCGCTCGGGGCCTCGCTGGTCTGGACGGTCGTCGCCACCGTCCTCGGCTCCCTCTTCGGCACGTTCTTCATGGCCTTCCACTCGGCCCAGGGGCCGCAGCTGGGACTTCCCCAACTCGTGCAGTCCCGGCCCCAGTTCGGCTACCTGGGGGCCGCGCTCACGGTCTGGGTGTTCGCCCTGGTGAACTACGTCGCCTTCAACACCTCCGACGCGCTGCTCTCCGGCCAGGCCATGAACCTCCTCACCGGGATGCCGAACACCGTCGGCTACCTCCTGGCCGCCGGCCTCGCGACCGTGATCGCCCTCTTCGGATACGAGTGGATCCACCGCATCAACGGCTGGCTCACCTGGCCGTTCGTCGTGATCACCGCGGCCGTCACGGCGGCCGCGCTCTTCGGCGGCGGCCTGCCCGACGGCGTCTGGGAGCCGGGCCCCTTCGAACTCTCCCCGTTCATGCTCGTGTTCGTCTTCGTCGCCGGCTTCCAGCTGGGCTGGGCGCCGTACGTCTCCGACTACTCGCGCTACCTGAGACCCGACGTCCCGGTCCGCAGCACGTTCTGGTGGACCTACCTGCCGAGCGCGGTCTCCGGCATCTGGGTCTTCGTCCTCGGCGCCGTCGTCTCGGCCGGCGCCCCCGAGGGCACCGACCCGGTGACCGCCCTCAAGCTGGCGGCGGACCGCCTGTTCGACGGCTTCGGGACCGTCGCGGTCGTCGTCCTGCTGGTCGGACTGCTCTCCATCATGGCGATCAACCAGTACGGCGGCAGCCTCACCATGATCTCGATCATGGACTCGTTCCGCCCGGTCAAGCCGACGCGGAGGCTCCGGATCGTCACCATCGGCATCATGCTGGCCGCCGTCGGCGCCGTCTCCACCCTCGTCGGCATCGACCGGTTCACCTGGTTCTTCGCCAACGTCGTGGTGGTCCTGACCTATCTCTTCATCCCCTGGACGGCCATCAACCTGGTCGACTTCTTCTTCGTCCGGCGCGGCCAGTACGTCGTCAAGGAGATCTTCAACCCCCGCGGGATATACGGCCGATGGGGCTGGCGCGGCAACCTCGCCTACGCGATCGGCCTCGTCTGCATGGCCCCCTTCATGGTCATCACCGGCCTCTTCGTCGGCCCCGCCGCGCAGTTCCTCGGCGGCGTGGACTGCTCGCTCCTCGTCGGCCTCCCCGTGGCCGGCGGCCTCTACTGGGCCTTCGCCCGGAGCCTCGACCTGGCCACCGAACGCCGGCTGGTCCGGGAGGAGGGACTCCTGGGCCGCCTCCACTGACGGCACGACCCCACGACCCCCGCGATCCCCGCGTACAGACCCCTCACACAGAAGGAGCACCACGTGAAGAACGCACACGACGGCGACCGGCCGGCCCTCAGCCGCAGGTCCCTGCTCGCCCGCACCGGAGCCGTCGCGGCCGCCCTGGCGGCGGGACCGGTCCTCGGTGCCCAGCCCGCGATGGCCGCCTCCTGGCGGGTACCGGGAGAGGACGAGACGCACCGCAGGACCTGGATGGCCTGGCCGTCCGGCTACACGATCTGGGGCAGCGCCCTCTCCAGGATCCAGGCCGACATCGCCAAGCTCGCCAGGGAGGTCGCCAGGTACGAGCCCGTCCTCATGTGCGCGGACGGTTCCACCGCCGCCTCGCAGGCCAGGAGCGCCTGCGGCTCCACGGTCACGGTGACCGGTTCCCTCCCCGTCTCCGACTGCTGGATGCGCGACACCGGTCCGCTGTTCCGCGTCGACGACGCCGGCGGCCTCGACTCCTTCGGCCTGAACTTCAACGCCTGGGGCGAGAACGCCACCCGCTTCTACGGCATCCCCGCCTCCGCCTACGACAAGGACCGCGTCCTCGCCCGGCGCGTCGCCTCCTACACCGGCGTCCCCTTCGCGGCGTCGTCCGTGGTCGGCGAGGGCGGCGGAATCGAGTACGACGGCGACGGCACCCTGATGGCCACCGAGAGCTGCTGGGTGAACCCCAACCGCAACCCCAGAAAGACCCGCGCCCAGATCGAGGCGGAACTGCTCGCCCGCTTCGGCGCCACCAAGATGATCTGGCTGCCGGGCGTCACGGGACAGGACGTCACCGACGGACACATCGACGGCACCGCCCGCTACATCAGGCCCGGCGTCGTGATGGTGCAGCTCGCCGGAGCCGTACGCCCGGACGTCTGGACCGAGAACGCCCGGGCGATGCGCGACGTCCTGGTCAACGCCACCGACGCCCGGGGCCGCCGCCTCCAGGTCCTCACCATCGAGGGCCCCGACACGCTGCCCCGCATCCCCTCGGGCCGCCGGGCGGAGTTCCTCAGCTCGTACATGAACTGGACGGTGACGAACAGCGCGATCATCACCACCCAGTTCGGCGACACCGCCAAGGACGCCGCCGCCAAGGCGGCCATCGCCGCCGCCTACGGCCGGCCCGTCGTCCAGCTCAACCTCGACAACCTCTACGGCAACGGCGGCGGAGGCGCCCACTGCGTGACCATGCAGGAACCCGCCCGCTGAGCCCGCCGCCGGGCGCCGCGTGACCCGTGACGACGGCACGTCCCCACCACCGTCGCCCGCCCGCCCGGCCGCGCCCACGCGCGCGACCGGGCGGGTCGCGCAGCACGCGTTAGCGGCACGCAAGCGGCGCGGCAGCGCCGCCGCCGAGGCTGGGGGGCGCCGGGCCCGGTACGGCCGGCTTCGCCCCCACGACTCCCCTCCGGGAAGGACGCGCCTTGCCCAGATCCTCCGCTCCCCGACGGACGACCAGAGGGGTCCGGTTCCGCGACCGGCTCGTCCGGTTCCTCGCCGGTGCCACGGCCGTCGGAGCGCTGAGCGCCCTCGCCGTCGTCGTCGACGCGGCGCCCGCGTCCGCCGCGCCCGCCCCGGCGACCCGCTACTACGTCCAGAGCCTCGCCAACGGCAACAACCTCTCCGGGTCCGCGATCTACCCCATCGAGGTCCCGCTCGACGACCCGCTCACCACCCGTTCCCCGAAGGGCGACGAGGACAACCAGCAGTGGGAGTTCCGGGCGCTCGCCGACGGCGCCTACGAGATCGCGCTCGCCGGCGGCGGGGCCTGCGCGGGCCGCGACGGGGACTTCGTACGACTCCTCGGCTGCGGCGGCGCGGACACCGAGTGGTCCCTGTCGCACATCGGCGGCGACCGGTACCACGTCTACCGCCCCTCGGACGGCCGTCGCCTCACGGCGAACCCCGGCAACATCCACCAGGACGCCACGCTCACCGGCGGCGCCGGCAACGAAACCGTCTGGTACCTCACCCCGGCCGACCCCGTCCGCGCCCCGATGCCGCCGGCCTCGGAGCGGACCTTCGACCAGATGACGTATCTGACGACGCACAACTCCATGAGCAACACCGAGCAGGACGCCGGGCACATCATCGCGCCCAACCAGCCGCACAGCATCCAGACGCAGCTGAACGACGGCGTCCGGGGCCTGATGATCGACGTGTACGACCAGGAGGGCCGGATCGTCCTCTGCCACAAGCCCGACTGCTCCACCGCGACCCGGCAGGCCATGACCGTCCCCATGGGCGAGATCGCCTCGTTCCTGCGGAACCGTCCCGACCAGATCGTGACGCTCTTCATGGAGGACCACGTCAGCGGGGACCAGCTGCGCGCCGCGCTCGGCGGCCTGCTCGGCGAACGCAACGCCGACGGCACCGTGAAGACGGCCGGCACCCTCTCGGACCTCGTCTTCGATCCGCGCGAGTGGAAGGTGAAGGAGAACGGCTGGCCCCGCGTCCAGGACATGATCGACCGGAACAAGCGGCTCGTGATGTTCAGCCAGGGCGCCGACAAGGAGTCGCTCGGCATCCTCAACGACGACGAGTGGACGGTCGAGAACTACTGGTCCATGGGCCCCGGTCTCGGCTCCTCCGACTGGACCTGCCGCACCCGCTGGGACTCCGTCCCGCTGAGCCGCCAGGAGTACGCCCCCGACGTCGTCGGCGCGGTGAAGCCCTACCGGCCCCTGTTCGTCATGAACCACTTCCGTGACGTGCCGATGGACCCGACGTACCGGAACGACAACGAGAAGCTGCAGAACCGGGCCGAACGGTTCTGCATGCCCGCCGCCCGCAAGAAGCCCAACTTCCTCGCCATCGACCAGTACCGCGACGGCGACCCCATGGCCGCCGTGAACGCCCTCAACACCTACACCTACCGAGGCGAGCCCTTCACCGGACCCACCCCCACCCCGCCGCCCGGCCCGGCCCCGCTGCCGCCGCCGGTCCCCGGCGACCCGCAGTGGAAGGTCGCCCGCCTCGCGGTCATGCCCCTCGGCGACTCGATCACCCTGGGCGTCGGCAGCGGCACCAGGGACGGCTACCGCCCCGGGCTGTGGAACAGGCTCCAGGGCCACGGGACCACGATCGACTTCGTCGGCTCGCTGAGCGGCGGCACCCTCCCCGACACCGACCACGAGGGCCACTCCGGCTGGTTCATCGGCGGCATCCACGACAACATCGGGTCCTGGCTCTACCGGGCCCGGCCGAACGTGGTCACCCTGAAGATCGGCACCAACGACATCAACAAGAACGTCGACGTGGCGAACGCGCCGGCCCGGCTGAAGGCCCTCGTCGACCGGATCCGCGCCTCCGCCCCCGGCATCACCGTCGTCGTCGCCACCATCGTCCCCAACGCCGACAGCGCCGCGCAGGCCCGGGTCGTCACCTACAACAACGCCGTCCGCGCCCTGGTCGCGGACTATCAGGCCCAGGGCGCGCACGTCGAACTGGCCGACACCTCCGCGGTGACCACGGCCGACCTGAGCGACGGCCTGCACCCGAACGACACCGGCTACGCCAAGATCGCGACCGCGTTCTCCGACGCCATCGCCCGCACCGCGGGCAAGGGCTGGATCGCCGAGAACGTCGTCGTCAAGCCCGCCCTGCCCGAGCCGACCACCGTCGCCGACTCCGACGTCGACCTCGACGGCGACGGCCGCGCCGACTACGTGATCGTCGGCGCCAACGGCAGCACCCGCGCCTTCCTCAACAAGGCCGGCGCGAACGGCGCGATCACCTGGACCGACCTCGGGTACATCGCCACCGGCTCCTCGTCCTGGACCGGGAACCAGGTCCGCTTCGCCGACGTCGACGGCGACGGCCGCAGCGACTACCTGGTCGTCGGCGCCAACGGCGCCACCCAGGCGCTGCTGAACCGCGCGGGCGCCGGCGGCGCGATCACCTGGTCGAACATCGGTCACATCGCCACCGGTTCGGCCGCCTGGACCGGTGGCCAGGTCCGCTTCGCCGACCTCGACGGCGACCGCCGCGCCGACTACCTCGCGGTCGGCTCCAACGGCAGCGTCCACGCCTACCGCAACTCCGGCAGCGGCACCACCGTGACCTGGACGGACCTCGGCTTCATCGCCGCCGGCTCGACCGCCTGGACCGACTCCCAGGTCCGCTTCGCCGACTACGACGCCGACGGCCGCGCCGACTACGTCGTGATCGGCGACAACGGCAGCGCCCGGGTGCTCCTGAACAAGGGCGGCGACGGCCAGGGCGGCTGGGCCGACCAGGGCACCGTCGCCACCGGTTCGTCCAGCTGGACGGGCCCGCAGGTCCGGATGACCGACCTCGACGCCGACGGCCGCGCCGACTACGTGATCGTCGGCGCCAACGGCAGCCTCCGCGCCTACCTCAACCGGAACGGCTGGGCCGACCAGGGCACCATCGCCACCGGCTCCTCCGGCTGGACGGCCGCCCAGATCCACATCTGACGCCGCCCGCCCCGCACCCCCGCCCGCTGTCCCCGGCCGCACCACGGCCGGGGACGGCGGCGTTGTCGCCGGCCAGGACACAGCGCCCTGAGGCGGCCCTCTGAGAAGGCCCCCTGAGACGGCCTCGGGCGGTCGGTTAGGGTGGCCTATGTTGGGAGAGACTGAACGGACAGAGGCGGACCGCAGGTGAGAGTCGGAGAGCGGGATCACGGCCTTCGACGGCCCACCACGGCGGGACGCGTCCGGCCCACCGGAGACGTGACGGGGACCGCGGCCCTCCGGTCGGCGGTCGGAGCGGAGTGTCGTGGATAAGGTCGCGCTCACCGCCGGCGCCCTGTACGTGATCGTGCTGCTGCGCGCCGGAGGGACGTTCGCCGTCGGCTGGCTCGCCGGGGCCGGCGCCCGGCGCAGCAGGCTCGCCGCGCGGTTCTCCTCGGAGCGGTTCCAGCGCGTCGAGCGGGCGATCCAGCGGTGGGGCGCGCCCGTGGTGGCCGTCTCCTTCCTGACGGTCGGTTTCCAGACCGCCGCCAACTTCCTCGCCGGCAGCATGCGCATGCCCCTGCCGCGCTACCTCCCGGCCCTGTTCCTCGGTGGAGCGGCCTGGGCGCTGCTCTACGCGACCGTCGGGATCGGGGCGCTCGACATGCTGGGCAGGGTGTTCGCGGGCAGTACGGCGCTCGGCGTCGCCGTGGTCGTCGCCCTCCTCCTCGCCGTGTGCGGCGTCGTGGCCTACCGCAAGCGGAAGCCGGCGCCGCCCGTCGCCGACACCGAGGCCGACGGCCCGGCCCACCAGGCCTGAACCCTCCCCCTGTCGGCCCCGCCCGGTGAAATCGCCTGCGGGCGATGATCATGGGATGCGAGAGTCCCGTCATGCGCAGCGACGAGGCCGACGTGCAGGGATCCGTCATCGACCTGGCACGCGAACGGTGGGGAGTGACGCCCGGCGGCGAGTTCCCGGAGCGGTTCACCGAGCCGGGGTGGAGCTACGAGGCGGCCGTCGAGCGCCCCTGCCCCGTCTGCGCCGGCGCACTGCACGCCCTGCGCCGCCCGTACGAGTCCCAGGGCCGGACCTACCGGTACACCGCGCTCGTCTGCCCCGCCTGCCCCGCCGCCTTCACCCTCGCCGACCTGGGCGCGAAACGGTACGACGAACTGACCGGCACCGGGCGGAAGTCCGCGCGCCGGCCTCCCGCCCGCCCGGACGGCGACCCGGCGCCCACCGTGCTCGTACGGGTGAGGATCCCGGCACAGCAGCGCCCGGAACCCGGCCCCGGCTGGCCGGAGGACCTGCCCGAACCCGACGCCACCGAGCCGCGCGCCCTGCTGTGGTGCAAGGCCGCCGACCCCGCGTGGCGCCCCTCCGACGCGGCGCTCACCGCGGCCGAGGACGTACGGGTGATCCTCCCCGACGGCCCGGCGCACGAGCCCCTCCGGGCCTGGCTGGCGGAGCGGGGCGTCCCGCACCGCGTCAGCCGCTACTGGGAGGAGACCGGCCGGGTCGGCACCGTCTCCGACACCGGGGGCCGTACGGACCTGGTCGCCGTCACGGCCGAGGGCGCGGCCCCCGCCGCCGGCCCCTGGGCGGCCGCGGCCCGGGACGCCTTCGCCGCTCAGTGGGACGCCCTGGAGGACCTCCCCGACACCCGGACGGAGAGCGGCGACGGCGGCGACGACGCGTACGTCCCCGTCGCCGACCTCGTACCGGCCGAGTGGGCCGGCCTGCTGCCCCACCCGTCCTTCAACCCCATGCAGGCCGCCGCCGTCCCCGCCGTCCTGGAGGACACCGGACACCTCGTCGTCGTCGCACCGACGGGCGCCGGGAAGACCCCGGTCGGGATGGTCGCCGCGCTGCGGGCGCACGCCCGGGGGCGCAAGGCCGCCTGGCTCGTGCCGCAGCGCTCCCTCACCGACGAACTCGACCGCGAGCTCCGGCTGTGGCGGAGCCACGGGCTGCGGGTGGTACGGCTGACCGGCGAGTCCGCCGTGGACACGGAGCTGATCCGCTCGGCCGACGTATGGGTGGCCACCACCGAGAAGTTCGAGGCGATCTGCCGCACGGGCTCGCTGCGGGACGCGCTCGCGGAGGTCGGCTGCCTCGTCGTCGACGAGATCCACCTCCTCGGCGACCCGACGCGCGGAGCCGTCCTGGAGGCGCTGCTCACCCGCGTACGCGAGGACAGCGCGGCCACCCGCATCGTCGGCCTCTCCGCGACGGTCGCCAACGCCGACGAGGTCGCCCGCTGGCTGGGCGCCCGCCTGATCCGCACCGCCTGGCGGCCCACCCGGCTCACCTGGCAGCTGCCCCTCCTGCCACAGGCCGACGCGACCGACCGGGCGGCGCGGGCCGCCGCCCGCACCGACGCCGCCGTACGCATCGCCCGGCGGGTCACCGCGGACGGCGGCAGCGTCCTCGTCTTCTGCGGCAGCAAGCGCGGGGTGCGGACCACGGCGCTCGCCCTCGCCGCCGACCGCGGCGTGCCCACCGCGGGCGTCGACGCCGACGACCCCGAGGCCGTGGAGCGGCTCTGCACCAAGGCAGGGGTACGCCTCCACTACCGGGACTGGCCCTCCAAGCACGAGGCCGAACGGGCCTTCCGCGCCCGCGAGGCGGACGTCCTCGTCGCCACCTCCACCGTCGCGGCCGGCGTCAACCTCCCCGCCCGCGCGGTCGTCGTCCGCGACACCACCCTCGGCCTCGACCGCGTCGAGGTGTCGATGGTCCAGCAGATGTTCGGCCGCGCCGGGCGCATCGGCGCCGGGGAACGCGAGGGCTGGGCCTTCCTGCTCGCCGACCCGGTGGAACGGCCGCACTGGCAGGCCCGGCTGGTCGCCGGATACACCGTGCGGTCCCGCCTGGACGAGCACCTGGCCGACCACCTCCTCGCCGAGACCGTGCAGGACCGGGTGTCGACCGTCGAGGACGCGGAACGCTGGTGGGCCGGAACCTTCGCCGCCCACCAGGGACACGACAGCGTCGAACCCCTGCACCACGCCGCGCTGTTCCTCACCGCCGCAGGCTGCCTGAACCCCGGCGCGGCGGAGGGCCGCCTGGAACCCAGCGCGCTCGGCCGGCTGACCAGCCGCTTCATGGTCGACTCCGCCGTCGCCCACGACCTGGCGGCGGCGCTGCGCCGGGCACCCGTGCCCGACGGCCCGCTCGCCGCCGAGCGGCTGCTCACGGCCCTGCTCTGCGCCCACCTGCCGGTCCTCGGACAGGCGCCGTTCACGGAGCGGGCGAAGGCCACCCTGCGCCGGGCCCTGCGCGAGACCGAACAAGAGGACGACGCCCCGGGCGAGGTCCCGGACGACCCCTGGGGCCTCGGAGCCCCGGCGGGGGAGGACGGGGCCGTCCAGGACGACGACGAGCGCCGGACGGAGCCCGGCGACCACGCCCGCGCCGTCCTCATGCTCGCCGCGACCCGCCCCCACCTGTTCCGCGGCCGCCGCCCGTACGTCCTCGGCATCCCCGTCGACTCCATGACCGGCATCCTGGACGAGGCCGAGCGCTACCTGGCCTGGCTCGGCGCGCAAGGCCCCCTCGGCACCGTCCACCCGTGGGCCGCCGTCGTCGCCGCCGACCTCGCACCGCGCATCCGCTGGCGCACCCTGGGCCCCGGCCGCGGCGCCGGACGGCTCCTCTGGATGTGCGAGCGCATGGCCACGGCCCCGCTCGCGCCCGCCCTCGTCCCCCGCATGTGGAACGCCGCCCGGGCCCGCGGCGTCCACGCCCCCGACTGGCCCGGCACCACACCGCCCGCCGACTGCGCCCTGCCCCCGGAGCGCTACCGCGCGCTGCTCGCCGAACGCGCCACCGGCACCCGCCTCACCGTCGAGGACGACACGGTCCGGGTGTCCGCCCCGCCGGGAACGGTGATCCGCCTCTGGAACGGTGCCACCACCACGGACCACCAGGTCGACATCGACGGGACCACGCTGCCGCTCCCGCCCGCCGACCCGGCCGACCCCTCGGCCGGCCGCCACGGCGCGGCCGCCTTCACGCGCGGCGACCGGCTGGCGGCCGGCTGGCTCGACGCGTACGCGTCCGCGCGCGCGTGAGCGCCCGCCCCGAAGCGGACCCGGATCGTCAGGAAGCCTCACCCGCCGCGTCCCGGGCCGCTACCGTGGTGCCATGGCACGGGAAATCCGCATCGAGATCAGCGACGAGGCGTACGAGGCGCTCCAGCGGGCCGCCGCCGAGCGCCACCTGGCCGCCGAGGACTACGCCGGCGACGTCCTGCACGCCGACCTCACCCGGTCCCGCTTCATCGAGGGCGCCCGTACCTTCGTCCACGAGCACGGCGACGCCTTCGCCGCCCGGTACGGAGTCCGCCCCACCGGCGCCGCCTGACCGGGGGAGCGGCCCATGACCGTCCACGTCGACCTGGCCTGGCTCCTCGGCATCGCGCAGAAGATGATCCCCAGCGATCCGGAGATCACCGACTGGGGCTCGCTCGAAGCAGCCCGCGCCCGCCACGCCTTCCACCTCATGGGCACGCCCGTCTACGACCTGCCGCACCACCGCGCGGCGGCCCTCCTGCACCAGCTCGTCCGCGTCCCGGCACTGGAACACTCCAACGAGCTCTTCGCCGTCGCCGTGGCCGCCGCCTACCTCCACGCCTCCGGCCACCCCGTCGACGTCACCAGCGAGGACGCGATCGACCTCGTCGACCGCGTCCTGACCGGCGAGGCCGACGCCCGAGAGGTGGCCGCCACCCTGAAGACCTGGGCCGCACCGGACTCCTGACCCCACGCCTTCGCCGACATGCCGAATCCGGTGACCGGGAGTAGCGTCACAGTCACCTGAAGTATCCGTGGCGGGGATGTGGACCCTCACCACGGAGCGGGGTTGACATGCGTTTTCCCGATACGTAATGTCCTCCGGGTTGTCCGACGTGAGCACCGACTCCGGTCGGCCCCGGACAGCCACTCCGCAAGATCCACACAGCCTGCCGGCTGCGATTCGTCGTGCCGTCCTGCTTTTCGTGTGTTTCCAACGGAATGAGGATTCGAAACCTCGATTCGCTTCGAGGGCGGGGAATCCGCTAATGTCTCACTCGTCGGAACGGCCCAACAGCCGGGAAGGCAAACCCCGCTGACTGGGAATCAGACGCCGAAAGGATCTGATAGAGTCGGAAACGCCGGAAGGGCCCGGAGCGAAAGCGAAAGGGACCGGAAAGC